>CAMBEY010000191.1 GCA_945865705.1 Candidatus Sulfopaludibacter sp. SbA3 | reverse complement strand
GCGACGGTGGCGCAGATCACCCGCGTCGAGCGGCCTTCGCCCGATCATCTCTATTGGCCCGATCTGGACATCGATCTATCGGTTGAATCCATCGAGCATCCCGAGCGCTTCCCGCTGGTCAGCCGGTAATCCAATCCGAGCCGCGACAGTTATGGAGCGTCCACAATAATAGCGTGCGCGACCAACTGCACGATTCACGATAATCTTTGCTTTCCTTCATGCCACGTGGGAAATCAGGCACCTTGGGTTCCGTACGTTGTGGACGCTCCATAACTGTCGCGGCTCGGATTCCGAACACCGTCCTTTTTCAGTCAGGGCCTGTCAGGGATCAGCAGCCGCACCACGCCGTCGGCTTTGTTGAGCACTAATATCTGGCCATCCGGCCCCATGCCGAAGCGCAGGTCAGCACGAACAGCCGCCTGCTTGCCCTGCTGGATATTCTTTTCCTGGATCAACTGGAGCAGCGTCCTGGACGCGCCGCCCGCATTGAACAGAATGCGCCGGATGCCGTCCTGTCCTCCCTTGGGGAGGTTGTCTGCGTTGAGGTAGAAGACTTCGCCGCTCGGGATGTCGCCGAACAGCAACAGGTTCGCGAGCTGCGCGATCGCCTTCTGCCGGTAGACATAACCAACTGTCACCGAGGTTCTTGACTGAAGAATCGGGTCCGCGTGATCGTACTCGGCGATTGGAAAGGTTACTTCCCTGTCGCCACGCTGATTCGCCAGACTGACTTCCGCGCGGCTGACAAATGGGAAGCTCCCTTCCCATTTATTCCACCCAAGATTCGCGCCCGCCTTGACCAGACTGATTTTCTCGACATTGCCCTGCCCGATGTCGGCGACAAACATATTGCCGTTCTTGGAATCCCAGGTGAACCGCTGCGGATTGCGCATGCCGATCGCGAAGATTTCCCCCAGTGTCGCCGCGTCGCCATCGCTGGCGAACGGATTGTTCGTCGGGACGCCGTACTTGCCGTTGGCGCTATTGCTTCCCCGGGGGTCGATGCGCAGGATCTTGCCGAAGGCGGAACCGCGATTCTGCGCCATGTTCAATGGGTCGCCGCCACTACCGCCGTCGGCGAAGCCGATGTAGAGCAGCCCGAAATCCGGGCTTCCGGTCGTCGCCAGCGGATTGAAGCTGAGCAGGCCCGCGTTGTGGTTGGCGAAGGGCTGCTCGAAGCGGATCAGCTCGCGCGGCGCGCCACCGTCAAACGTCGCGGCAGCGGGATTCTTCGCGGTCCATTCCAGCAGAACGGTGTCGTGCGTGTGGTCGCCGCCGCCGGGCACGAAGTCGGCTTTGGGAGCCGTGTTGCTGGTGTCCGTGAGGGTGTAAAACTTGCCATAGCCGGGCGTGCCGCGCCGGTTGAACTGCGGATGAAATGCGAAACTCTGGAAGCCACGCTCGCGGCCGGCGGATTGCACGTTTACTCCCCAGGACACCGCACGCAGGTCCAGGTACTGCGTTACGGTTTTGCCGTCGTAGCTGAGGCTGTAGAGCGGCCCACGCATATCGTTGACGAACATGCGGCGCGAGCCCGGCTCGTCCACCAGCAGCATCATGCGCGCGGCTTCTCCGGCGATGTCCGGAATGGCGGCGAACTCGGAGAAGCTGACTTTGACGACGCCGTCGGTGGCCGCGATGGGCTTGGGAAACGGGTCCATGGGAACCCGTGCGGGCGCCGGGGCGGGCGTTTGGGCGAGCGCGTTGGCGGCCATAAGCAGCGCCGCAATCATTACATGGGTAATCTGGGTCATACCTATTATTCCTTCGACTCTGGCCTTCGATTCTGGATCTCGGGCCAGCATATCATGAGCCAAAGCGGGGCCGAAACAGCCCTTCCCTCCGGTCTTCCCGTTTGCTCCCGCAAATTGACAATGGCACGTGGTTTGCGGTACTCCTTCATGTTCGCTCACTCGCATTCCATCGGAGGCTGACCACGCATGGCGGATTACAATCTTTCGGAATTGATGGTGGTCGCGGCGGCGCGCGAGATTCATGACGGCGACGTGGTTTTCGTCGGGATGCGTCTGCCGCTGATCGCTTATGTCGTCGCGAAGAACACGCACGCGCCCAACGCCATCGGCGTCTTTGAGAATGGGGTGCTGCGCCGCACCCCGGCGTCGAAGCTCATCATGACCATGTCGGACGGGCCCAACATCACCGGCGCGCTGGCCTGCATGACCATGCTCGAGTGCATGGCGCTGCTGCAGCAAGGCCGGGTAAGCCTCGGCTTCCTCGGCGCGGCCGAGGTGGACAAGCACGGCAATCTGAACTCGACCGAAGTCGAGTCGGGATCGGGAGCCGAGAGAAAGTATATCCGCCTGCCAGGCAGCGGCGGTGCCTGCGACATTGCCACGCTCGCGCATCGCTTTGTCGCGCTAATGGCGCATGAGAAGGAGCGGCTTCCCGAGCACGTGCATTACATCACCAGTCCCGGCAACGGTCCCTGGCGCGAACATCCCCGACTGAAGCAGGGCGGCCCCGCGGCGGTGATTACGACGAAGGCCGTGCTGCGCTTTGACGATTCCGGCGAGGCCTATCTAGACTCGACGCATCCCGGCGTCGCCGTCGATGACGTGCTCGCCAACACCGGCTGGGCGCTGCGCACGCTCAAGAAAACGCGAGAGACGAAATCGCCCAACGCGCGCGAGTTGAAGGTGATCCGCGACTATGACCCGAATCATTTCTGGACAAAGTAGCGCGCGACAGTGCCGCGACCGTGAGGGAGCGGGGTTGGGTTTTAGGGATTAGGGATTAGTCGGAACATCGCCACGTCTGATCCGAGCCGCGCCAGTAATGGCGCGTCCACCATGTACGGAACGGCGAGCGCGCAACAAGGACCAACACGCAACATGACCACACCAAACTACACCACGATCGCCGTCGAGCGCGCCGAGCCGGTGCTGACCATTGAGCTGCGCCGCCCGCCGCTAAACATCATCAACATCGCCATGATGGAGGAGATCGCCGCCGCGCTCACCGCTGCCGAGGCCGACGCGGGAGTTCGCTTCATTGTGTTTCGCGCGGCGGGCGAGAAAGCCTTCTGCGCCGGCGTCAGCATCCAGGATCACCTGCCCGCCACCATCGAGCAGATGATCCTGTCGTTCCACGCCATCTTCCGCCTGCTCGCGAAGTCCGACAAGATTATCGTCGCCGCCGTGCAGGGCCACTGCCTGGGCGGCGGCCTCGAGCTGGTGGCCATGTGCGACATGGTCATCGCCACGGAAACGGCGCAGTTCGGCCAGCCGGAGATCAAGCTGGGCCAGATGCCGCCGGTCGGCGTGATCCTGCTGCCGCACCTGATCGGTTACCGCAAGGCCGCCGAGATGATCCTGACCGGCGCGAGCATTCCGGCGCGCGAGGCGCTGGCGCTGGGATTGGTGAATCGCGTAGTGGATGGAGACGCACTAGCGACTTCTCTTCATGCCCTGCTCGGCGAGATGATCGCGCAAAGCGGCACCGCGTTGCGCCTGACCAAGCATCTGCTGCAGCGCACGCGCGGGCTGGACTTCAACCGCCTGCTCGATGACAGCGAAAGTTTTTTCCTGAACCGCCTCGCGCCCACGCACGACGCCAAGGAAGGCATCGTGGCCTTCCTCGAAAAGCGCGCACCGCATTGGAATCATCACTAGCAAGCAATAATAGGAGCAACAGGTAATGTCCAAAGCATCCGACAAGAAAGCTGAAAAAGTAACCACGCTCGCCGACGCCATCGCGCGCTTCGTCCCGGACGGCGCGAGCGTGGCGATGGGCCTGTGCCTCGAAAGCATGATCCCGTTTGCCGCCGGGCACGAGATCATCCGGCAGGGCAAGCGCGACCTGACACTGGTCGGCCCCATCTCCGACATTTTATTTGACCAGATGATCGGCGCGGGCGTGGCGCGCAAGGTGGTCGCCGCGTGGGTGGGCAACGTGATGATGGGCTCGGCCTATAATTTCCGCCGCGCCATGGAGGACAAGATTCCGCATCCCGTGGAGGTCATCAACCACTCGAACTTCACCATCGCGCTGGCCCTGCATGCCGGAGCGCTGGGCGTGCCGTTCCTGCCGACATACACTTCCATCGGCTCGGACATTCTCGCGCGCAATCCCGATCTCACCGAGTTCACCGCGCCCTTCACTGACGAAAAGATGGTCGCCGTGCGCGCGCTGACTCCCGACGTGACCATCATCCAGGCGCAGCGCGCCGACGTCTACGGCAATGCCCACATTTGGGGCAACCTAGGCTCCGGCCCAGACGCCGTGCGCGCAGCCAAGCACGTCATCGTTGTCACAGAAGAGATCGTCGGGCCCAAGGTGATCTCCAGCGACCCCAACCGCACCGTGGTCCCCGGATTCCTGGTCTCCGCCGTGTGTGAAGTGCCGCACGGCGCGCACCCTTCGCCCATCCAGGGCTACTACAACCGCGACGACAACTACTACGCCGAATACCACAAAGGCACCAAAACCCGCGCCGACTTCGAAAGCTGGCTGGCGCGCTGGGTAACCGGCGTGAAGGATCGCGCCGCATTCCTGGAGACGCTCGGCGCCGAGCGCGTTGCCGGCCTCGCAGTGAAGAAGCCCGCCTACGCCGCCAAGACCGACTTCGGCCACTAGCTAGCGGCGTTCATGTTTGGAAGAAAATTGTGCCTACATATGATAGAATGTAGGCACATTTAGATTTTCTCGATTCATGGAGGCAGCCATGCCGGAGCGTCAAGTTGGAGTTCGACAACTAAAATCCACATTGAGCGAGTGCGTCCGCGAAGTGAAAGCGGGCGGCACGATTGTGGTAACCGAGCACGGCCGCCCCGTCGCACGCATTATTCCCGAAGACACGAGCCTGAAAGAGCGGCTTGACGCGCTGGTCCGCTCCGGCGTGATCCTCTGGAACGGCAAGAAATTCAAACCAAGTAAGCCAGTAGCCCGCAACCGCGGCCCCAAGCAGCTCTCCGATTTAGTGATTGAGGATCGGCGGTGAACCTTTATCTCGACAGCAGCGCGCTGGTCAAATGCTTCATCGCGGAGTCCAGTTCTTCCGATGTCAGAGAGCTGACTCTGGATTCCGAGTTGGCCGGCACATCGCTCATCACCCGAGCGGAAACGTCGGCGGCTTTTGCCAGACTGGTGCGCATCGGCGGAATCAGCGCGGAGAGCGGGCGCGCGGCGCAGCGGAAGTTTCTCGCAGAATGGAATAAATTGCTCCGCGTGGAAATCAACGAAGCCTTGATTGCACGCGCCGAAACGCTTGCTTGGGAATATTCATTGCGCGGGTACGATGCCGTGCAGTTGGCTTCGGCCCTGGCGTTGCAGGATGCCATCGGCAGGCCCGTAACGCTGGCCACCTACGACCGCGAACTCTGGCAGGCCTGCGCGCCGGCGGGGCTGACGGCATGGCCCGCGAAGTTGCCGCGGTGAGCGAGATTTCCACGGAGGACAATATGCCACGCGTATCAATGCAATACTACGGCAAGGCCACCTGAACGACTTGCCGCAAAGCGAGAAGTTTCTTGCTGGAGAAGAAAGTTGAATTCGTGGAGCGCGATTTGGGAAAGCATCCGCTCAACGAAGCGGAGTTGGACGCGCTGATCGCCGACCGACCGCACCTGGAATTTCTCAACACGCGCAATGAGCTGTACCGCTCGATGAACTTGAAGACTCATCCGCCGACGCGCGCGCAGGCCATCAAGTTGATGGCCAAGGAGCCGAACCTCATTCGGCGGCCCATCTTCCGCAAGGGCTCGAAGCAGGTGCTGGGCTTTGACGCCGCGCAAGTCGCCGCGCTCTTGTAGTCACCAAAACCTAATCCGGCTTCTCAATTCCTGCTAAAATAAAGTGTT
>CAMBEY010000190.1 GCA_945865705.1 Candidatus Sulfopaludibacter sp. SbA3 | reverse complement strand
ATTGGATAGGTGGTCTCGGAGATGGTTACCTGGCGTTCCTGCATGACTTCAAGCAGCGCGCTCTGGGTCTTCTGCGGGGCGCGGTTGATTTCGTCAGCCAAGACGATGTTGGCGAAGATCGGACCTTTCTGTGTCCGGAATTCGGCGGTTCTCGCGTCAAAGATGCGGGTACCTAGAATGTCAGCGGGGAGCATGTCGGGCGTGAACTGAATTCGGGAAAACTTGGCGTGAAAGGTGCTGGCAACGGCGGAGACCAGCAGCGTCTTGGCCAGTCCGGGGACGCCTTCCAGCAGGATATGGCCCGAGCCGGCCATCTCGCCTTCGCCCTTCTTGAACGAATACGGGATGCGACCGAACAGGCCAATCAAGATTTTTCGGATCAGATCTTCCTGACCAACGACTACGCGCTGGACCTGCTCTTCAATGGCGTGGATGACTTCCCATGCCTGTTCAATCGTCTGTACTTGGGTAACTACTGCCAAAGTTCCTCCTCACTAAACGCTGCGCCGAAGTCGATTTGCGCAGCGCTCCGCCCCGTCGGGCTTCCCTACAGAAATATCGCGGCGGCCATCAGAATGAGTGCTGCCGCTAGAAAATGTGTAAACAAATCGCGCCGGATCGGGTTGGCCTCATAGCCAGCCACTGGCCTGCCACTTACCAATATCTCTTCCATCGCGTCGTTGACTTGCCGTTGATCTTCGCCGCGGAAGAACCGCGCGCCGGTGCGTTCGGACATATCACGCATGGTGCGAGCCTGGGCGCGGGTCAGGATGCGCTCTCCCGCCGCAGTCGTAACATACTTCACGATTTCGCCATTATTCAACATATGCGGCACGTGAGCCCCATTGGCGGTTCCCAACCCGAATGAATAAACCTTCAATCGCCGGCGCGCTATTTCAGGCATTACCGCGCCCCATTGGCCAATATTGTCGTCGCCATCGGAGACCATCACCAAAATCCGTCGGCGCTTCTTGGCTTCTTCAGGGAAGGTGATCTCATCAGCCTGAATCACGCGCAGCGCGCTAACCAGCGCCGCGCCCATGTTGGAACCCCAAGTCGGCTCTTCGGTCTGGTTCAGAAAATCAAAATAGAGCAGCACGCCTTCTGGGTCACGCGTCAGATAAGAAAGTATGACGCTGTTGAAGTTGTAGGTAACCAACGCATATCGATCCTGAGGCTGCTTGCGCATGATGAACTGCTGGATGATCTTTTCGGCATGGCCCAGGCGGTTGGGGTCCATGTCCTTGGCATACATGGACGGAGATACGTCCAGCATGAAAATCACGTCCGTGGGCATCGGGAGTGGACGCAGGTCGCGTGCCAGCATCTGAGGATAAGCCAACCCGATGATCATGCAGGCTAACGATAGTGCGAACAAAAATCCGCGCATCCAGCCGCGCCCAGCCCAGGATATCCGCGAAATGCCGCGCATATTGTCCAGGTTGCCGAAGCGGCGACGCATCACTCTGTGGTACATCAAGCCGATGAACCAAAAGAGCATCGTTGCCGGAATTCCCAGCAGCAGCCACAAATAATTTGGGTAAACAAACTCGGGCATCGTTGAAGTTAACCGGTCTCAGGTTCAAATTTTCAGCGGGCAGCTAAGACTGCCCGTTAAATGAGGCAAGCTGTCCCTATTGCTTACGCGGTACGGGCAGGAGTATCTGAATGCTCCCGGCCCGACAATTCCTCTTTATTCCCCATCGGGAGGTTATCCCGCAAGCTCCGGCGGGAGTTCCTTGGTCTGCGGCTTGGCTTCTTCTTCCATCAGCAGCTTTACCTTCTCTGAATCCTTGCTGGTGAGCATCTTGCGAACATTGTTAATAAACTCGTAGTTGTACTTGGCGTCCCAATCACCCGGCTCCATCTGCAAAGATTCCCGAATGCTGTCTTCGGCACCCAGTAAATTTTCCTCAAGCAGGTTCGCGTCCTTCTTGGTGGATTGCTGATAGGTGGTAACGGCCTTTTTGAAATTGATGTTGCCGCGGAGCAGGAAGAATCGGCTGTCGGTGGTAACTCCGGAGATCTCGTTTTCCTTTTCCAAACGCTCGCCAGCGTCGTTGAGCTGCTTCATGTTGTATAGCATGCGCGCCTGATTCAGGAACAGGTTGTGCCTGTCGCCTGCCGGTATCACGCGAAGCGCGTTGAAACTGCGAAGCTTTTCCTCAACCGTTTCGTAGCGCTTGAGGGCCGCCTCCATATCTCCCCGCGAGTAGTCCTGCGATGCCGTCTCCATCTCCTTGAGCAGCGAACCGTAGGTCAAGCCCAAATAGGCTACGACGGCCAGGACTATACCAATCAAAATTTTGGCAATTGTCCAACTGTGGCTTTTTCTCTTTCGTGCCATGGTTCCTCTTCCCCCTTACCCAAAAATCTTCTAAGTGTCCGCCTGTTCAGCTTAAAGATCAACCATTAATTTGCAACTAATTTACACCCAAGTAACGCGGACTCCCGTTAACACGGATCGCTTCACGAAATATTTCGGCTGCTCTGGAACTTCGCCACTTGCGCAAATTCGTTAAAACGCCACTCCCCGAAGCAGCCAGTCCACTGGAAGCCTGTCGCCCATTCCGCACACCCAACTTGAAGCGAAACAAACTTAGGTTAATATCATGCAGAACTGTGGCCTGTAAAGCAAAAATTTGCCGACCTTCTTTGCTGCTCGCCCATTCTGCATGAGTCGAACCTCTGGGGCAAGCCGATTTCTCAGTTTCTACTAACAATGTCGGTTTCGCCAAATGAATTTTGGTTTCAAGAATTTTATACATCTTTCTCAATTTCCAAGTTCCAGCCAAAACGGAGCGACTCGCTCGCGAATTTCTTGATCAAACCGTGAAGTGGCAGACCGGCGGGAATATTTGGATGCAAGAATAGATGCCCGCCATCTGGAAAGGCATGGAGAGGCTCCTGCTGTTTCAAATTCAGGTGATTGCCAATTATAACCTTGCAGGGGGTCAAGCGGGTCTCGGGTGAGGACTTGCGGGCATTCCAAACAGTGCGGAAGGAGAAATTTGGATTTCAGCCATTCTTCTTAGGCCATGCTGTGAAGTTGCTGGGAGGCTCCAACCCTGGAGGCTGCGGCCATTTCGCTTGCGGCTTCGACCAGGGCTCGCAACTTTGCGACTGGGAGATGGCTGCCCAGTCTCAAGAGTTCCTCTGTCGTTGTATTCTCATTTGAATTGGAGTTGGCTTCGAATCCTGCCCAGATGTGTGTCAAGTCAACCTGCAAAGCTTTCGCAATATGCTCCAACATTACGGGACCGGGAAGTAGATATTCATTTTCAACTCGTGATAAGTAGCTGCGCGGGATGCCCAGCTTCCGGGCCAGCAAGGCCTGAGAAAACCCCAGACGCTGCCGGCACTCACGCGTTTGGCGCGCAACGGCCCGGCGAAGGGCAGCGGAATACTCGTTACGGCTTTTGTGAGAGTGATCCTTACTGCGGCTTATGGTTCCCGTTATTAATTGCTCTGGCTTAACCTCATCTTGTCCGAATGGCCTGCCAGATTCCTCAATTTGAACCTGGATCAGGGGCTGGTCGCACCGGCGACAAAACCCAGATTTCGTTTGGAACTGAACTAATCCGCAGGGGGCGCATCGAATTATCGTTTTGAGAATTACCAAGCCTCCAGGGACACGCTCGGTATATTCTCTGTTGCCGAGGTCATGTTCCGTACGCTTTGCAGTTATGGCCCGTTGTTCTGGCACAAGCGAATGGGTTTGCAGCGTCATTCGATGACCACCTGTCTTTCGAAGGATTGATCCCGACACCTAAAACTGAGGGACAACATCCCGGGACTTGGCTCCGAGGATTTCAACACAATTTCACACCAGCCACACCTGCATGTGAAGTGCCATTTGCGATGGCGCGCTGCTAATCCTGCTTATTCCGCAATTAGAAAATAATCCATCCGGGCCCCCCTCTTTCCCATCGCCAGGAAGCCCGATAAGGATGCGTCCGTTAGGTCCATCTGAAATATCGCAAGCGATTGTTAAGAGCGATACCGTCTGGCGTAAGTAGATCATTGGAGTTGAGTGGACAAGCAATAAAATCAAGTAATAGAACCGGGGGGAAGTCGAATGACTGTTCTGGTTGCACAAAACGACGCCGCGCTGGCCACCTTTTTGCGCAAAGGTTTGGAAGCCGAAAATCACTCTGTCCATGTGGTGGGTGAGAGCGCACTAATATTGCCCACGGTGCTTAAAGTGGATTGCAACCTTGTCATTCTCGATTTGGACATGCTGGTGGGATCAACAGCGGACCGCATCGAGCACGCACTCTTGCGGGATATGCGATTGGCCCGCGAGAGTTTATCGATTCTGACACTATCCTCGCGCACAACCGTGGAGGATCGTGTTGGCGCACTCGACGCCGGCGCGGACGATTTCGTGGCTAAGCCATTCTCTTATTTCGAATTTTCCGCCCGGATACGCGCTCTCTTGCGCCGTCAGCTCCGATCGCCAGCAGCGCTCATGCAAATAGAGGACCTTGAAATGAACCGCATGGAACGGAGGGTCCTGCGGGCTGGCCGACCCATCGAATTAACCCCGAAAGAATTTCACCTGCTCGAATTCCTCATGCAGAATTCCGTCCGAGGTGGTCCTGGCGGAAATAAAATATGTGGCGCGCCAGCCAATTTTCGACGCCCAGAAAAATTTGTTCGGCTATGAATTGCTGTTCCGCTCCAGCAGCAAAAATTTCTTCGACTCCTCCGACCCCACCGCCGCGACCTGCAACGTAATCGCCGACAGTGCGCTGCTGCATGGCTTGGAGCGCCTGACCGGGGATCACAAAGCGTTCATTAATTTTCCGCGCGAACTGCTCACCAGCGGCGTGGAAGCGTTTATTCCCTCCGACAAGTTAGTGATTGAGATCATCGAGGACATTCCGGCCACCGCCGACGTGCTGGCCGCCTGCCGGCGCATGAAGCAGGCCGGGTACATGCTGGCGCTCGATGACGTAACCGATTGCAGCCGACCGGCCCAGTTCCCGGACCTGATTGACATCATCAAGGTCGATCTTCCCGCGCTGGGCGAGCGCGAGCAGGCCGAGATGGTTCGCCGCTACGCACCGCGCGGCATTACGCTGTTGGCGGAAAAAGTAGAGGACTATGCAACGTTCGAGCGGCTGGCCCGGCTGGGCTATGAGTTGTTTCAGGGATATTTTTTCAGCAAGCCGGAGATGATCGCGCGGCACGACATTCCAGCTTATAAATGGAATTACCTGCGGCTGTTGCAGGCCATTTACCGGCCGCATCTGGACGCGCGCGAGCTGGAGCGCATCATCAAGGCGGAGATGGCACTGTGCTACAAACTGCTGCGCTACCTGAATTCACCGGTCTTCGGATTCAGAGGGGAGATTCGCTCCATCCGCCACGCCATTGCGCTGCTGGGCGAGCAGAAACTGAAGCGTTGGGTAACGCTGCTGGCGCTGGCGTCAATGGGCAAGGACAAGCCGGAGGAGCTGATAATCTCCTGCCTGCTGCGTGCCTCCTGGTGCGAGTCGATGGCACCCAAGCTGGCCCTGAAGAATCGCGGAGGCGACCTGTTCCTGCTCGGCCTGTTCAGCCGCCTCGACGCCATTCTCGATCAACCCCTGATGGAGTTACTGGAACAACTCCCCGTGGCCAAGGACATCAAGGAGGCACTCGCTGGCGCGGAATCGCCTTTTAACGATGTGCTGCAAATGGTGAACACCTATGAACACGGTGATTGGGATCGCTCGGAAGAGTTGGCCAACACTCTCGGCATTGATCGCCGGGTGATTCCAGAGAGTTATCTAACGGCCATGGACTGGACCCGCCAGATCCATCGCCTGACGTGACGGAGCC
>CAMBEY010000189.1 GCA_945865705.1 Candidatus Sulfopaludibacter sp. SbA3 | reverse complement strand
TCGCCCCACATCTCGACCATTCTAGCAATCAAACTGGTTTTCTCAATACTAAAACTACTATCGAATCGCACGGGAAATTGAACCGTGCGATCCTGATCGTAAACCTCCAACTGGGTTATGTGCGTATTCGCAAGTGGATTTGCCAACTGAAGTCGACCGATTCTTTCGAGGTCGATGCCATACATGAACAGCAGGTCCGGAAACTTTATGCGATAAATTATGCTTACCGTAAATAACTTATAAATACTTGGCGTGGAATTTGAATTTTCGATCTGTGTCAGCCAACCACTGGAGATAATATACTCGTTGTTGCCCTCGGTTTCCGCTATTCGCCGGCTGGTTTCTTCAACCTCCCTCATGCTTATTCCAAGCCGATTGCGGAACTCTTTCAGCTTTTCTCCCGCCGACATACTTAAAACCTTCACCTATTTTCGCTCCGCGATTCACTCGAAGTATCGCTTCCAGCAAGTTCCTCAGAAGTCGGTTGATTGCGCATTTATAAGTTGCAGAATAACCGATGAAAGCTAAAAGTCCCTGCCTAAAATAATGCAGGTAGATGAGTATACAAACGATAGTTGCCTAGTGCAAAACATTTAGATTGCGCCTGACGATGACTTGTATTGCAACACACCCATCCTTGATAAAGCCGCTGCCGCGGAGATCCGATAAATAGGGCGCCCTGGCGAACTCGAACAAGACAATCATTGACCCGACATGGATGCCTTGGATACGACTATGAACGATCCTGTGAAGTCCAACATCAGCCCACGGAAATGCTTTCCTGCTTGACGTTCAATCCTGAGCGCGATACCTTGATGTTTCTTAATGCAAAACTTTTGCAACAATAAATCGTCTGATCTCGGGAGTCCCTAGTGCCATTAATCCAGGAAATTCGCCGGCACCACAACCTGGCGGAATTGGCCCGCGAGCACGGCTTTCGCCTTACCACGCAGCGACGGCTCATCTTCTCTATTCTCGAATCCGCATCAACGCATATGAATGCCAAGGAGATTCTCGCGCAAGCACGCCGCGTGGACCCCGGCATTGATCAAGTTACGATCTACCGCAATCTTGCGGTTCTCAAGAAGTTGGGCGTGGTCGATGAGCTTGATCTGTTGCATCTGCGCGGCGACCAGCACTACTATGAGGCCCGGCAAGACCGCCCGCACTCCCATGTTGCTTGCCTGCAATGCGGCAAGGTAATGGAATTTTCTTCCCCGGCTATGGACAAGATCAGCACGGAAATCCGCGATGAATTAGGATTCAGCATCTCGTTCATGCGCGTTGAGATTGGCGGCGCTTGTGCGGAATGCCGTCGTAAAACACCCCTGACATCGCCCCAGACCAAGGCAAACCAAAATGTGTCGCGCAGTAAGAAATTGAATTGAACTTGAGATTTTGGACCAATGAATTTAACAACTGGGCAACCAAAGTAATACTTCACTGGCCGAAGAACAGGCAGCAGCACCAGGCAGATTCTGCAGCACTTCCCGAATTCTCAACCAGCTCGTCAGCTCCAAATTGTGGCCTCGCAATGACTGATCTCCGCGAACTTCCGGGGCGAAAATGCTGCTTCCTCAAGGGGAAGAAGAGCGTAGCGTTGCGTAATCCAACCGATACGCGACGTCGCTTGACGCCACCTCTGCTTCTCGACTACTTTTTTGCTCCGAGATCGAGTAGGAATAATTCAGCAAACAGGCGGTTGAGCGCACAGTCAATTTTGAAAACCTCAGAACTGACCTATGCTATACTCTGGTCATGCAGGAGCCACATTCTCAAGCTGGTGTACGGAGCAATTAACTGTGTGTATTGGGATCAGAATATCAGTGTTTTGGATAGACAGTATGGACATGATCCTAGACATAAATGGCTCTTGTTTAGCTAAATAAAAGAAGCGACGGTGAGCGGGAGTAATTCAGCGGTAGAATGCCAGCTTCCCAAGCTGGACGTCGCGGGTTCGATCCCCGTCTCCCGCTCCATATTTTTCATACACTTACGGGTTTTCGCCGAAAATCCGTGACTCCACAAAGACTCCATTTGACGCCAGAATGATGAACGATTAGCCGCCACTTTCGCACGGAAAACCGTCCAATGGGCTTCACCCTGGCTGAAACAGTTCGAGAAACTTTACTGTCCGGTTCTATCCCAGCGAGCGGTGTTCAACCCTAACTTCCCCCAAGTTGACTTGTGAGGACCTATTCGGGAAAACCAGCGGAAACTTTCTTGAACTAATTTGATGTCGCAGCCAACCGCACAGCCATCGGTGAATGATTTGTTCCCTCAATCGATGAACGCTAAGGCCACTTGCTTCTGGCGCGGCATGGATCGGGTTTGCAAGATGCAAGCTGAGATGCCAAGCTGGGCGTCCTGGACGTCGCGAAGTCGGCTGGGCTACAATCGTCGGGTCTGTATGGGGAGTGCGCATGGGCGGCTGGACGCGGAACCTGAACAGGTGTGTGTCACTAGGGCTGCTGCTGGCGCTGCTGGTGTTTACATCGCGGTCGCGCGCGGCTGGCGTGGTCAATCCCTGCACGGAGGCCAGTCTGAATGCCGCGCTTGTCGGTGGCGGCGCAGTAACGTTTGCCTGCAGCGGCACCATCATCCTCACAGGCACCAAGACCATCTCCAGCAACACCTCCATTGACGCCACGGGGCAATCGGTCACCATCAACGGCAACAATGCCGTCCGGCTGTTCATCGTGAACGGCGGGATAACCGCGAGCTTCACCAATCTCACTTTTACGGCCGGATCCAGCACCAGCGGCAGCGCAATTTCCAACGTCGGCACGACCACCATTACCAACTCCACCTTCTCCGGTAATTCGTCCATCGGCTTAGGCGGCGCAATCTACATCACCGGCGTCTCTATCACCATCACCAACTCCACCTTCTCCGGTAATTCGTCCGCCACCGGCGGCGCGATCTACATCAATGCCGGCACCGTCGCCATTACCAATGCCACCTTCTCCGGCAATTCGGCGTCCAATTCCGGTGGCGCGATTAACCGGGGCGGCGGCACGACCACCGTCCGCAACAGCATTCTCTCGAGCGCCAACGGCGGTGAGTGCGGCGGCAACAGCGGCACCATCACTGATGGCGGCTACAACCTGAGTAAGGACGCCAGTTGCGGCTTCACCGAAATCGGCTCGGTGCAGAACGTCACGGCAGAGCAGTTGGCGCTGGGCGCGAACGGCGGGCCCACGCAGACCATGCTGCCGGGCAACAGCAGCATCGCCGTGGACGCCATCCCCGTTGGCGACATCTGCGGCATCCTCCCCGTCACCACGGACCAGCGCGGCGTCGCCCGCCCGCAGCACGGCAGGTGCGACATCGGCTCGGTCGAGATACCCTACCGCGTCCCGCCCCGCCTAGTCAGCGAGTAACGGCGCCGGAGATAGAGTAATTCCGCTTGGTCGGGTCCTCTGGCTGGCAAACTCCCAAGATACGGCGTTCGCGGAAGCGCCAGTTAACCTCCCAGAACTGGACAAGGAGGGACTCTTCTGCCAAGACTCTCCTCAACCCAGTTGAAATAATTTCGTTGTGGTCAAAACCCTCTAACCTTAATTGCTTTGTTCGGAAATTGTGTGTAGCCTAAGGCCACCCGATGAACAAAGGATTACCTCATCGGGAAAAGGAGAGCTCCATGCGTAAGCGCTCAATATTGCTTGCTCTTGCACTGAGCTTCACTTGCATTACATCGTGGGCTCAGCAAAACACTAGCATTGGCACCTGGAAAACAAACGTGGCCAAATCGAAATACGATCCAGGGCCGCCAGACAAGACTTCGACCAAGACCGAACCATCAGGAACCAACGGGGCAAAGAACACGGTGGACGGTGTGGGTGGCAATGGCAACCCAGTGCATTACGAATACACACTCAATTATGACGGGAAAGACTCTCCTGTCACTGGAAGCCCGAACTTTGACATGGTGTCGATTAGGCGAATTGACCCCAATACGACTATTTCCGTTTGGAAAAAGGGAGGGACCGTAGTCCGCATAATCAGAGCGACCGTAGCGAAGGATGGAAAGTCTCGAACGCTCGACCAAGTCGGTGTCTATGGGCAGGGCCCGGCATTTCACAATGTCGTGATTCAGGACAAACAATAACAGAAAATCTCCCACTTCAGGCGACACGGAGGGAGCCGATTACTGCGGCCTACCCGTTTCTCAGTTCTCTCCGTTTCGCCCATTCCGGTGGCGATGGATACTCTACCTCGGCATGTTTCGCTAACGTCCCCCGCCGCTCACCGTGGCAACCAATTTCTCTGCCACGCTGAAGAAATAGGCCGCACGACATCCCCAGCTAATGGTCCCTTTATCAGCAGCCGCCGCCGAAATGCTTTCTCGCCAAAACCAGCCTCACCAGACGATTCCGTGGGGAATCCTCCGCATACGGCGTTCGAGGAAACGTTAGGCAGATTTCCCCCAAGAAGACTTGGGAAAAACACAGGCACCCTACCTCCCCGTGAGGCTGGTGTTTCACGCACTTCTGGCTGGGTCAACTCTACACTGGGCGACCAAAGGAGAGCAGTTCAAGGGCATGAAGCCATCCCGTATGATCAAAATAGTCGAACTTGTTGAATTCTAGGCAGTTCTGCGATAGATTCTGCGGATGCCAAAGACGAGTTGGTTGCGGTTGCTGGGCTATCTGAGCGGGATGGTGAATCAGGAATTGCTGCTGAAGAATGAGTTTCTGGTGGCCGAGAACCGCATCCTGAAATCGCATATCAAGGGCCGATTGCTGCTGTCGGATGGGGAGAAGGCGACGTTGGCAGAGATCGCCAAGCGATTAGGCCGCAAAGCCCTCGCGCAGATCGCCTGCGTGGCCAAACCAGATACCATCCTGGCTTGGTACAGGAAATTAGTTGCCAGGAAGTTTGATGGGTCGAAGCAGCGTGCTGCCCTCGGGCGGCCACGGGTCGAACGAGAACTTGAGGACTTGGTCGTCCAATTGGCGCAGAACAATTCCGGTTGGGGCTACGATCGGATTGTTGGCGCACTTGCCAATCTGGGACATTCGCTCTCCGATCAAGCAGTCGGGAACATCCTTCGCCGCCGGAGCATACCGCCCACAACCGAGCGAAGGAAAAACACGACATGGAAAGACTTCATCCGTTCGCACATGAGCGTCCTGGCAGCTACCGACTTCTTCACGGCAGAAGTGCTGACATGGCGCGGGCTGGTAACGTACTACGTATTGTTTTTCATCCATCTGGATACTCGCCGTGTCTCGATTGCCGGCATCACCGAACATCCCGATGGTGTCTGGATGGAACAGATAGGACGAAACGCGACCGCAGAAAGCTGGGGATTCCTCCAAAACCACCACTACCTACTCCACGATCGAGACACAAAATTCTGCAAGGATTTTCAAGACACACTGAAGGCGGGTGGCGTGATGCCGCTCAAGCTACCCGCGAGAAGTCCCAATCTGAACGCCTTCGCAGAGCGCTGGGTGCGCTCCGTCAAAGAGGAATGCCTTTCGAAGCTGGTGCTGTTAGGCGAAAGTTCGTTGCGACGAGCAGTCAACCAATACACAACACATTTCCATGAAGAGCGGAATCATCAGGGCAAAGGGAATATCTTACTGTTTCCCCAAAATGAAGAGATCATCGGCAAGAGAAAAGGCCGCGTCCGCTGCAAAGATCGACTCGGCGGCCTACTCAAATACTATCACCGAGAGGCCGCATGACTTTTTTGACCATACGGGGTGGCGTGATGCCGCTCAAACTACCCGCGAGAAGTCCCAATCTGAACGCCTTCGCAGAGCGCTGGGTGCGCTCCGTCAAAGAGGAATGCCTCTCGAAGCTGGTGCTGTTAGGCGAAAGCTCATTGCGCCGAGCAGTCAGCCAATACA
>CAMBEY010000188.1 GCA_945865705.1 Candidatus Sulfopaludibacter sp. SbA3 | reverse complement strand
CGCCGCGCAGCGCTACGCCATACCTGCCACCGTGGTGGTCCCGCACGGCAATAGCACGGAGAAGAACGCAGCGATGCGCGCCTTCGGCGTCCATTTAATCGAGCATGGCGAGGACTTTCAGTCGGCCCGTGAACATGCGGCGCATTTGGCTATCGAGCAGTCTCTGCACTTTGTCCCACCATTTCATCCACTGCTGGTGGCGGGCGTAGCGACCTATTGTCTGGAGCTGTTGCAGTCCATTACGAATCTCGACGCCGTGTTTGTGCCCATTGGACTCGGCTCCAGCGCGTGCGCAATGGTGGCGGCGCGGGATGCGCTGGGACTGAGCACCGAGATCATCGGCGTTGTCTCCACGCATTCTCCTGCTTACGCGCAGTCGTTCGCCGCGCACAAGCTGATTTCCGTGCCGTCGCAAACCAAACTGGCCGATGGCATGGCCTGCCGGACACCTGATCCATCCGCACTGGAAATTATCTTCAAAGGAGTCAGCCGTATCGTGGAGGTAACCGATGACGAGGTTGCCGCGGCGATGCGCACTCTATTTGAGTGCACTCACAATGTCGCCGAAGGTGCGGGCGCAACCTCATTCGCAGCGCTGCTGAAGGAAAAATCGAAATGGGCCGGCCGGCGCGTTGCTGTGATTATGTCGGGCGGGAATGTGGACTCCGCAGTCTTTGCTTCCGTTCTGAAAGAACGTGCAAAGTAGTTTCTTGCCGTGTCACGATACATCGGCCCCAAAAATCTGCGGGCTACTCAGGATCATAGTTTAGATTGGATGACAGCCAGCGCTCGACTTCGGGCAGGGAAACCCCTTTGCGTTGATGGTAATCCACTGCCTGGTCACGGCCGATTTTGCCTACGGCAAAATACTTTGAATCAGCGTGGGAGAAATACAT
This sequence comes from Candidatus Sulfopaludibacter sp. SbA3, assembly GCA_945865705.1. Lineage (GTDB taxonomy): Bacteria > Acidobacteriota > Terriglobia > 2-12-FULL-54-10 > 2-12-FULL-54-10 > SHUM01. The sequence goes on along the minus strand of CAMBEY010000188.1, from coordinate 5,041 downwards.
TCCGCTGACGGAAGCCATGGGGTACATGGCCATGGACTCGGTCAGCTTGATCCCGATTTTTTTCTCAGCATCGAGCAGGGTGAACAGGAGAGATTTATCGGTGTGGTCAGGGCACGACGGATACCCTGGGGCAGGGCGAATGCCACGATACTTCTCGCGAAGCAGTTCCTCATAGCTTAGGTTTTCCTGCTTGCCGTACTGCCACTCCTCGCGCGCGCGTTTGTGCATCAGCTCGGCAAGGGCCTCCGCCAGCCTGTCTGCCAGTGCCTTGACCATGATAGCGTTGTAATCGTCGAGATTGTCTTCAAACTGCTTCACCAGCTTTTCAATGTGGATTCCTGCGGTTACGGCAAAAAGTCCCAGATAGTCGCGACGGCCTGAGTCCTTCGGCGCTATGAAGTCCGCCAACGCATAATTCGGGTCCCCGGCGGATTTCTCCACCTGCTGGCGCAGGGTGTGGAAGCGGCCCACCACGGTCGCGCGCGATTCATCGGCATAAACTTCAATGTCGTCGCCCACGCTGTTGGCGGGGAAAAAGCCCATCACCGCGCGGGCGGTGAGCGATTTGTCTTTCACAATCTGGGCCAACAGTTTCTGCCCATCGTCCAAAAGTTCTTTCGCCTTGGTGCCCACATCCTCACGTTCCAATATCTTCGGATAGATGCCACGCAGCTCCCAGGCGTGGAAAAATGGAGTCCAATCAATGTAGGAAATAATCTCCTCGAGCGGCACGGGATTGAAGACACGCGCTCCAGTAAATGACGGCGCGGGAATTTCGCATGACTTCCAGTCGATGTTTGGTTTCCGCTTCCGTGCCTCGTCGAGCGAGAGAAGTTTTTGCGTCTTGGGGGCACGGTGTGTCTGCCGGTCTTGCTCCTGCTCCCGCCAATGCTGTTCCGCGTAGGCAGTGCGTGCCTGAGGATTTTTCAGATTGCTCACCACGCCTACGGCGCGCGAGGCATCGGCAACATGCACGACCGGCTGACTATAGGACGGTGCAATTTTCACCGCAGTATGAATGCGGCTGGTGGTCGCTCCGCCAATCATCAGCGGGATGGTGAAACCCTGCCGCTCCATTTCTCGGGCAACATGCGCCATTTCGTCGAGAGAAGGAGTGATGAGTCCGCTGAGGCCAATCATGTCGGCGCCAACATCGCGAGCGGCCTGGAGAATTTTGTCGGCGGAGACCATCACGCCCAGGTCGATGATCTCGTAATTGTTGCAAGCCAGCACCACTCCCACGATATTCTTGCCGATGTCGTGCACGTCTCCCTTGACGGTAGCCAGCACGATCTTGGCTTCGGCCTGCCGTCGCCCGCTGACCGCTTTGTCGGCCTCCATGTAAGGCAGCAGGTAGGCGACAGCCTTCTTCATCACGCGCGCGCTCTTCACCACTTGCGGCAGAAACATCTTGCCGGCGCCAAACAGGTCTCCGACTACTTTCATGCCGTCCATCAGCGGGCCTTCCACCACGGATAACGGTCGCTCGAATTTCAAGCGCGCTTCTTCGGTATCTGCCTCGATGAATTCCACAATGCCCTTTACCAGCGAGTGGGAGAGCCGTTCCTCCACGGTACCCTTGCGCCAGGCGTCTTCTACTACTTCCGCCTTGCCCTTCTGCTTTACAGAATCCGCAAATACCAACAGGCGCTCCGTGGCGTCAACGCGGCGGTTGAGCAACACGTCTTCCACCAGCTCCAGCAGATCCTTGGGAATTTCCTCGTAGATCGCCAACTGGCCAGCGTTGACGATTCCCATATCCATGCCCGCGCGGATGGCATGATACAGGAACGCGGAGTGCATCGCTTCACGCACCGCCTTGTTGCCGCGGAACGAGAATGAAATGTTGCTGACCCCTCCACTCACCTTGCAGCCGGGCAAAGTGGCTTTGATGATGCGCGTGGCGTCCATGAAGTCGACAGCGTAGTTGTTATGCTCATCGATCCCTGTGGCCACGGTCAGGATGTTCGGATCGAAAATAATGTCTAGCGGGTTAATGCCGACCTCTTCAGTCAGGATGCGGTAGGCGCGGCTGCAGATAGCTACTTTGCGCTCCGCCGTATCCGCCTGACCGGCTTCATCGAAGGCCATCACAATCATGGCTGCGCCATAGCGATGGACCAGCCGCGCCTGTTTTTTGAACTCCTCTTCGCCGCCCTTCAGGCTGATGGAGTTGACGATTCCTTTCCCTTGGATACACTTGAGACCCGCCTCGATCACGCTCCACTTCGAACTGTCCACCACGATCGGCACGCGCGAAATATCCGGCTCGGAGGCAACGGAATTGAGGAACGTGGTCATGACCTGCTCGGAGTCGAGCATACCCTCATCCATGTTGACGTCTATTAACTGAGCGCCACCCTCAACCTGCTGGCGGGCAACCACCAGCGCATTCTCATATTCACCAGCAAGAATCAGTTTCGAGAACTGCGGTGAACCGGTAACGTTAGTGCGTTCACCAATATTTACAAAGTTCATATCCGGGCGAATGGTAAATGGCTCCAGCCCGCTGAACCGCGAGAAGGGTTCGGGCTGGGAGATGACGTGAGGCTTGATCCCGTGGACCGCCGCAGCGATAGTGCGAATGTGATCCGGTGTGGATCCGCAACACCCCCCAATCATGTTGACCCAGCCGTTCGCCGCAAACTCACGCAGATCGGTTGACATGCGTTCCGGCGTTTCATCGAAACCGCCGAAGGCGTTGGGCAGGCCGGCATTGGGATAACAACTGATGTAGACTCCGGCAATCTGAGAGAGTTCCTCGATGTAAGGCCGCATCTGTTTCGCCCCGAGCGCACAGTTGATTCCGACGCTGAGCATCTTGATATGGGAGACGGAGTTCCAGAAGGCTTCGACGGTCTGGCCGGAGAGTGTGCGGCCGCTCTGGTCGACAATAGTTACCGACACCATGATGGGCACGCGCGAGCTGGAGTCTTCAAAGTACTGTTCGATCGCAAACAACGCCGCCTTGGCATTCAATGTGTCGAAGATGGTCTCTACCAGGAGAATATCCACGCCGCCTTCCACCAGGCTGCGCGCCTGCTCGTAGTAGGCATCGCGCAATTGATCGAAAGTTACGCCACGGGCTGCCGGGTTGTTCACATCCTGGGAAACGGTTGCCGTGCGGCTGGTGGGCCCAATTGAGCCTGCGACGAAGCAGGTGCGCTCCGGGTGCTCGGCCATGAATCGATCTACAGCGCGGCGGGCAATCTGGGCGCCGGCCCGGTTCATATCAGGAACGTGGTCCTGCAGTCCGTACTCGGCCTGAGAAAGTGAATTGGAGTTGAACGTGTTGGTCTCAATGATATCAGCGCCAGCCTCAAGATATTGGCGATGAATGTCTTCGAGGATGGCTGGCTGTGTAATATTCAGCAGGTCGCTATTCAGGCGGAGGTCCCTGGAGTGTCCCGCGAATTCCTTGCCTCGGTAGTCTGCCTCCCCAAGATTGTAACCCTGGATCATGGTGCCGATGGCGCCATCCAGAATCATGATGCGGTGATCCAGAATTTCCTTGAGTCGAGCGAGGCAGTCTGTTTTTTTCAACAATTGGCTGTTGCGGATTCTAGTTGGAACGCCCTGATAAAGACTAGAATTTGGCGCTACTCCTTTTCAATATTGCGAAATACTCCATCTCTTTCTATTTTACACGGCGGGGCCGGGCGTTTCCGACTGGCGGTGCCGAGAATATTGTAACCGTCGTTGCAAAAAGAGGTTACATCGCAACTTGGAACCGTGAATTTTGTGACTGGACTGAGAGTTTTCCACGCGTTCAGGAACTTTTCAGGAATCCGCCATCTCCGAGTGTGTTTTCCCGAGAGAGCCACCAGACACGTGGATGCCAACAGCCCACAAGCGAACAGGACCTGTCCATTTCACATGGCACTGCCTACCCCATCTTCACTTAGAATCTGGTGCCCGGGGCCGGAATCGAACCGGCACGGGCGTCACCGCCCGAGGGATTTTAAGTCCCGCCTCCGGCGGCGAAGAACTCGATTCCTCTCCGGCCATCGGAAGCATAAATGCTTCCGAATCAACAAATTCTGGTTACTCAACGGGCGTGTTGGATTTCTGCCAACGAGCCCAAAAACTAGCACCAACTGACACCAGAACTAGCACCAGATTCCCACATTCGAGAAGTTTTCACAACCATCCGGGGGGGGCCCAAGGGTACACCATGATATGGCGTCCTCTCCGACGGAATTGCGATTTGAAAATCGCCATATAAAATTTGGCCGATTTGGAATTAATTAATTTAGTTTCTTGAAGTTATGTGGTTAGAAATGATGACCGCGAAGTTCGTAGATGAGGATTCACGGCCCTTTACGGGCTCAAGTTTGAATGCTATAGGATCGTTGGACCGCTTGCAAGGGCTGAGATCGTGAGCTTAAAGAGGGCAATAATTAACTTGACACATCAAGCAACTTGCCTCATACTTGGTTCATGGAAAACGAACCTAAGACTTTGCAAGAGGCGATTATCTACTTTGCCGATCCCGATAACTGCCTGACCTATGTTGCGGAACGACGTTGGCCGAATGGAGTTACGTGTCCTCGCTGTGGCTCTGATAACGTTGGCTTCGTTGCCTCGCGCCGCATCTGGCAGTGCAAGACTCGCCACGATCACGCACAGTTCAGCGTCAAGACAGGGAGCATTTTCGAGGACTCTCCAATCTCTCTCGACAAGTGGCTGCTTGCGATGTGGATGATGGCGAATTGTAAGAGTGGAGTTTCCAGTTACGAGATTAGCCGCGCTACAGGTATCAGCCAAAAGTCTTCTTGGTTCATGCTTCAACGTATCCGCCTTGCATTGCAGGGTGAGTCCGGCGGAAAGCTGGGCGGTGAAGTTGAAGTGGACGAAACGTACATTGGGGGCAAGTCCCGCAATATGCACAAGAGCGTTAGGGCACGTCGCATCAAGGGATCCGGCGGTTCCGGCAAGGCCATCGTCATGGGCATTCTGGAACGCAAGGGCAAGGTTCGCACTCATGTTGTCGAGTCTTCGCGCCGTAAGGTTTTGCACGCAAAGGTCCGTGAAAACGTGG
>CAMBEY010000187.1 GCA_945865705.1 Candidatus Sulfopaludibacter sp. SbA3 | reverse complement strand
CAGCCGGGCCTTTGCCGAAACGCTGGAATTTCAGCTCCAGGCGTCCGGGTCGCTCACGCGCAATCGAGGTAATCTGTCGCACCAGATTGCTGCGTTCGTTCCATAGGTGCCAGGTCAATTTGCCAAATTCGGTGGAGAGTGAGTAGCTGGTTTCAGAGAGGTCCATCACCTCGCGCCCCGGCTCGGAGAACAGCAGGCGGGGATGCTCGACGAGAAAAAGTTCAATGTGATCGCGCAACAGGTCGAGCTGCTCAAGCGTGTTTGGTGGTGAGGGGAGTGCCTTCGCTTTGGATTTGGTCGTGGTTTTCGGAGAGCGCATGGCAGGCTATTATAGATTGACTGGGCGGTTACACCGGAGAGGGAAATTTGTGCATTTTGCAAAATGTTCATCGCCAGCATCGCTGGCTGGCAACTCCAAACCTCGATTACACTTCCAATTAGCTATGCATATTGATGGTAGGCGGTTCCTTTGCTAGTCGCGGCCCGCAAGCCGGTGAAAACCTCGAGCCATTCCGAAAACCGGGATGACGCGACACTCCATGCATGGCGCGCATGGGGTTTGGCGGCCGCATCCATCGCTTTTCCTGGCGCGGGATTTTCCACATTCAACCGGGCGATTTTATTGCGGCTGCTTCTTATGACAGCAATACCTTTGCTCATGGTCCCCCCAGTCGTCGCGCAAAGTGCGGAGACCGCGCGCGACGAAGAGATTCGCGCCAGCCTTCAGCAGGTTGCCTCGGCGATTGATGCCATCTCCACCCACGCCGCCGAGCCGGTGGAGGTACGGCGGCTGCTCTACGACGGGGCCATCGCCGGAGCGCTCTCGCGTCTCGACCCCTTTTCGGTGTTTCTCGACGAGCAGCAGTTTCTGGCTCTGCGGCAGCAGCAGCGCGGCGTGCGCCAGGGATTCGGCGCGGTCTTGAACGTGCAGGCCGGCAAAATTACCGTATTGCACGCGGTGGCGGATTCCCCCTTTGCTCGCGCCGGACTGGGGCCGGGCGACCGCATCGTGGCGATCAACGGACAGCGCATTGCGCAGATGGGCCTCGAAGAGATGGTGGAGCTACTGCAGAGCGCGCGCAACGGGAAGGTCCGTCTGGCCGTGCTGCAAAGTGGGTCAGTGGTCCCGCGCGATTTCGAGCTGGACCCTGCCGAGGTGGCCAGTCCCACGGTGGACAAAAAATTCCTGATCGCGCCGGGTATCGGCTATGTTCATGTGGCTCACATCGAAAAATCAACGCCAACTGAGATTAAGGAAGCAATTAACCGGATGGCCAGCGAGCCACTGAATGGACTGCTCCTCGATCTGCGCGGCAACCCCGGCGGATCGGTGGACGCGGCGGCGGAAACCGTGGGCCTGTTCCTGCCCGAGGGCGGCAGCAGCGAGGCTGACCAACCGGATCGCCATCTCGTAGTCAGCCTGCGCGGACGGAATGTCCCCGAGACGCGCTACTCAACTCCAACTTCAGGATCATCTGGGAGCCCCAATCCGGCAGCCTTCCCCAGGCTGCCGCTGGTGGTCTTAATAAATGAAAACTCCGCCAGCGCGTCGGAGATCATCGCCGCCGCATTGCAGGAGCACGACCGCGCTTGGTTGGTGGGCGAAACAACCTTCGGCAAGGGAGTGGCCGAAGCGATCATGCCGCTGAGCCAGGGCGCGGCTCTGGTCCTGACCACTGCCCGCTATTTCACCCCGCGTGGCCGGTCGGTGCAAAAAGCATTGCCAGCAACGGCCCTGGCTGGTATCCTTAGCGGAGGCCGCGATGGGTTAAGCCTAGGGTTAAGCCAAGGGTTACCCCCAGGGATTACCACAGATAACGGACGTCCGCTGCGACAGGGCGGAGGTCTTGAGCCGGATGAAGTTGTGCCACAGTTGCGCCTGCGGCCATTGATGGCAGTGCTTGAAGAAAGCACGGCATTCATTAATTTTGCCCAGGCTCTGCTGCAGCGGCGTGGACAAGTGGGACGTGAATTCACGGCGACCGATGAGGTCGTCGGCCAGTTTGAGATGTTCCTGCTCGAGGCGGGGTTTCGCGCTCCCGAGGATGAGTGGGAAAAAGTTCGTCCTTGGGTTCGCTGGCGCATTCAGTCCGAGGTGCTGACCTTGGTGTACGGAATCGAGGCTGGTGAGCAAGTGGAAGCCGCGAACGATCCGCAAGCGCAGGCGGCGGTGGCGGCGATGAATCAGGCCCAGCGGTTGGTAGAGATCAAGCAAGACGGGAAATAGTTTTGAAGGCAATAAAAGTTTTTTGATCAAAATTCATGGCACTACTCCGGCTTGGGTTTTCAGCCCGGCTTCAGGAGGGAGGATAGAAAGATGACACTTCGCAAGATTTCCGCCGCCACCATGGTCGCTACCCTGGCCGTAGTGATGACACCCGCATTGCACGCAGACAATAGTCTGCAATGCACGATTAAAACCGATTCGGGAGAGCCTGCCATCAAGCTCGAATTCATTCTCAAAAACGCAGAGCAGGCCAAAGAGTGGAAGAAGAAGACTAACGACAAGGGTGAAGTGGAGTTCAAGGGACTCAAGGACGGTAAGTACGACTTGGACGGCGGCATGGACAACTACATGATGACCAAGGCCAAGGGCTTGGTCATCGCGGGCAATAAGGTCAACACCTGCGCCCCTGTTTTCGTATCCGTGGGCAGGCTGAACACGTTACTACAGGCTGCCAACACCTTAATGATCTCCGGCAAGAACGATGAAGCCATCGCCAAGTCAGACGAGATTCTATTGATCGCGCCCGAATTGCCAAATCCGCTGGTAATCAAAGCCGTGTCCCAGGCGAACAAGGGCTTGCTCGATGAAGCGATGAAGAATATCGAAGCCGCTGCCGCCATCGACAAGCAGCATGAGCCGAAGATACAGCTCGTGCGCATGCAGGCACTCAGCACGCAGGCCAGCGCTTCCCTGGCGAAGAAGGATTTTGACGGCGCCATCGCCAAGTACAATGAGATCGCCAAACTGAAACCGGACGAAGCCACAACTTACTACAATCTCTCGCTCGCCTACGGTCACAAGAACGACCTGAATGAGTCGCTGAAGGCGCTCGACAAGGCCATCCTGCTGAAACCGGACGACGAAGAGTTTACGGCGCGCAAGAAGCAGATCGAGGGCATGCTGGATAAACAGCTCAACCAGGAGTTGAAGATAGGCAAGTAAGTAGCAGATAATGAAAAAACGCATTACGTCCAAATTCAAGTCAGTCAAGGAGAATAACGGAATGAAACGATTGATTCCGATGATTATGATTGCCGCCCTCACGGTGGGTCTGGGCACGGCGTCAGCGCAGACCGCGCAGAAGATGGGCATCATCAATATTCAAATGGCCATCGCCCAAAGCACCGATGGGCAAAAGGCCGCCCGGGATTTGCAAGCCCGCTTCTCCCCCAAGCGTGGCGAGTTGGAGAAGATGCAGAGCGAGCTTAGCGCGCTACAGGATCAGCTCCGCAATCAGGAGAAGACCCTCAGCGAAGATGCTCGCAATAAGTTGATGCGCTCCATTGATGACAAGACTCGCGCGCTGAATCGTACCAACGAAGACGCCACCGCCGAGTTCCAGACCGCCGAGCAGGATGTCATCAACGAGATCGGTCAGAAGATGATGGCCATCATCACCGACTATGCCGAGAAGAACGGGCTTTCCGTGGTGCTGGATGTCTCGTCGCCCCAGACGCCGGTGCTCTACGCGGACCAGCCTTCCAACATCACCCCGGCCGTGGTCGAGCAGTACAACAAAATCCATGCCGCCGCGGCACCGGCCGCCGCCGCTCCTGCAGCCGCACCCAAACCAGCAGCTGCCCCGGCTGCGCCAAAGCCGTAAGCACTATCAAACGACAACAATTTCAAACAGCCTGGCTTCATGCCGGGCTGTTTTTTTGGCACAGAGCCGCGACCGTGAAGGGACGGTCACGTCGGATGGGCATCAACGACCCTTGGAACGGGGCCGCTGCGTCGCGGTCGTGGCTTTGTTAATGTGATATTTAAATTAGATTAGGATTTGCCGGCGAGTTGGATGCGGATGAGCGCGCGCTCCAGCGCAACGGTGGCGCGATTCAGATCAACTTCGGGGTCGGCCGAGCGCAGACGTTTTTCGGCGCGGTCGCGAGCGGTCTGGGCGCGGGCCAGATCAATCTCTTCCGGGCGCTCCGCCGCTTCCGCCAATATCGTAACCTGCTCGGGCAGCACTTCCAGAAAACCACCAGTAATCAATAGGCGATGCAGGTTGCGGCCCTGGCGATAGGTCAACTCGCCCACGCGCAACTCAGAGAGCATGGGGGCGTGGCCCGGCAGGATGCCCAGATATCCTGCCTTGCCGGGAACTTGCAATTCCTCCACAGGCTCACTCAGCAGTTGGCGGCTGGGCGTAACGACACGCAGCAGCATACTGGCGCCGCCTTGGGATGCAGATGCCCCAGCGTGGGGCATCGCTGGATTTTGTGTGCCTGTGTTTGCGGCGTTGGCCATGTTTATCCTGACCTGACTGTCCTGATCCGATTTGCTTCCTGCCAGCCTTACTTGCCGCCGGACGCGAGGCGCTTCTCTTTCTCAATAGCCTCTTCGATGGTGCCGACCATGTAAAAGGCCTGCTCGGAGAGGTTGTCGTGCTTGCCTTCGACGATCTCGGAGAATGCGCGAATGCTGTCAGCGAGCTTCACGTATTTACCAGGAATGCCGGTGAACTGCTCGGCCACGAAGAAGGGTTGCGAGAGGAAGCGCTGAATCTTGCGGGCGCGCGAGACGGCCAGCTTATCGTCCTCGGAAAGTTCGTCCATGCCCAGGATCGCGATGATGTCCTGCAAATCCTTATAGCGTTGCAGCACGCCCTTGACGGCCTTGGCAACACGATAGTGCTCCTCGCCCAGAATGCGCGGATCGAGAATACGTGAAGTGGAGGCCAGCGGATCGACGGCGGGGTAGATGCCCAGCTCGGCGATGGGGCGCGACAGCACGGTGGTGGCGTCCAAGTGCGAGAAAGTGGTAGCCGGAGCGGGATCGGTCAAATCATCGGCGGGCACGTAGATGGCCTGCACAGAAGTGATCGAGCCCTTCTTGGTGGAGGTGATGCGCTCCTGCAACTCGCCCAGTTCGCTAGCCAGGTTCGGCTGATAACCGACGGCGGAAGGCATGCGTCCCAGCAGCGCGGAAACTTCCGAGCCGGCCTGCGTAAAGCGGAAAATGTTGTCGATGAACAAGAGTACGTCGGCACCCTCTTCATCGCGGAAGTACTCGGCCACAGCCAGCCCGGTGAGGCCCACGCGCAGGCGCGCTCCCGGCGGCTCAGTCATCTGGCCATAGACTAGCGCGGCTTTGGACTTCTCCCAGTTCTTAGGATCAATAACACCGGATTCCTGCATTTCAAGCCACAGATCGTTGCCTTCACGGGTGCGCTCGCCCACGCCCGCAAACACCGAGAAGCCGCCGTGATGGAGCGCGATATTATTGATCAACTCCATGATGATGACCGTCTTGCCCACGCCGGCGCCGCCAAACAGGCCGGTCTTGCCGCCCTTGAGGTAAGGCTCAAGCAGATCAATGACCTTGATGCCGGTTTCGAACATTTCCTGATTGACGTTCTGCTGATCGAAGGCCGGAGCGGGACGGTGAATCGGATAAGTCGTGGTGGAGTTGATTGGACCCATCTTATCAACGGGGCGACCGAGGACGTTAATGACGCGGCCCAGTGTCTGGCGTCCCACCGGGACGGTGATGGGTGCGCCGGTGTCGATGGCCTTCATGCCACGCACCATGCCGTCGGTGGGCTCCATGGCCACGCAGCGCACGCGGCCTTCACCGAGGTGCTGCTGGACCTCCAGCGTAACGTTGATGGGTTCCGGCACATCGAAGCCTTCACTAACCACGAGAATAGCGTTGTGAATACTCGGCAGATGCTGCTCGGCAAAAAGCACGTCCACGGCAGGGCCGAGAATCTGCACTACTTGTCCGGCATTCGTTGTCGTTGTCGCCACGGTGGGTATT
>CAMBEY010000186.1 GCA_945865705.1 Candidatus Sulfopaludibacter sp. SbA3 | reverse complement strand
TAGTGCATATTTTGATCGGTTTGCCGAAAACACCTCTCGCCGGATGGTTGCCGAACTGGTTCATATGCCAGAAGTTGTTGATTCTTTGCTTGAGGGGCTCAGTCGCAGCGCAACACGGATCACGCGCCGTATAGGACACGGATGAGATTCTCGCGGGATGTGGAGGGCGGTGGGCTGACTAGCAGGCGAGCATTTTGCGGGTTACTTTCAGGCCGTTCAGGCGACCCAGAACCGAGACGGAAATATTTTGCTGCTGGAAGAAATCGCGGGCGATGGTGCGAATTTCTTCCGCTGTCACCACTTCGATCCTGGCCTTCATGTCGTCGAGAGTCAAAAAGCGGCCGAAGTACATCTGCTGGCGCGCCAAATTTGACATGCGGCTGCCCGTGGACTCGAGGCCCAGCATCAGGCTGCCCTTTAACTGGTCTTTGGCGCGCTTCAACTCTTCTTTGGGAATGAGGTTTTCCTTCAGGTCGCGGAACTCAGTGAGCACGCCGTCAATGAGGCGCGGGATCGAGGCCATCGAAGTTCCGGCGCAGATCATCATGCCGCCTGTATCACGGTACGGAATCAGGTCGGAGAAGACGGAATAGACCAGGCCTTGCTGCTCGCGAATCTTCTGGAACAGACGTGAGCTCATGCCGCCGCCCAGCAGCGAATTCAGCAGATACGCACCGTAGCGCCGCTCATGTCCCAGCGGATAGGCGGGTACGCCCATGCAGAAGTGGGCCTGCTCAAGCGAGCTTTTCTCGCGCAGCGTGATGTGTGCCTGCATCGCCGGGGGCACGTCGCCACGGCGAAACGGCTGACGCTTCAGGCCGCGAAAACGCTGCTCCACCAAGTCCAACACACGCCCATGCTGCAAGTGCCCCGCCACGGAGATGACCATGTTGCCGGGGCGGTAGAAGCGGCCGAACTGCCGCTCGATGGCGGGGCGGCTGAAGTCGCTCACCGACTGGCGCGTGCCCAGGATGGGCCGCCCCAGCGGATGGTTCTTCCAGAAACGCTGCGTGAACATTTCATGCAGCAGATATTCCGGGTTGTCCTCCTCCGACTTGATCTCTTCGAGCACCACGCCTCGCTCCTTGTCGATGTCGGCGAGGGCGAAGCGTGGATTCAGCACCATGTCAGAGAGCACATCGAGCGCGGAGGTCAGGTGCTGGTCGAGCACCACGGCGTTGAAGCAGACGCACTCCTTCGCCGTGAAAGCGTCGAGATGCCCGCCGATCGAGTCCATCGACCGCGCGATCTGCTCGGCGCTACGCGTGCGCGTGCCTTTGAAGACCATGTGCTCGATGAAATGGGTGATGCCGCTCTGCGTGGACGCCTCCTGGCGCGACCCGGTGTTCAGCCAGATGCCCAGCGCCACCGAACGCACATGCGGCATCGACTCGGTCAGCAGTGTCAGACCGTTCGAAAGAACGACTTTGCGAATATTGCGATGCGTTTCCTGCTTCATGTCTCTCTTTCGAGTTCTATTATTGACGGTGCCGCCTGGAATACGGCGGGCGCCTAATCATAATTACATTCGGGAATTGCTCACTCGAATCCGCCCGAAGAACGTTCAGTCAGAGGAGGCGGACCTGAATACGAAGTGCTAATCAATTATATAACCAAAAGGCGTGTCGCGGCGAGAGGGGGGTGGAAATTGTCCTGGTCTCGCCCTGGTAGCCGTGTTAAGCACCTTCTTGGCGGGGGCTTTTCCGCGTAGAACCCCTACAGCCTGACAATTCGTTCAAACCCCGCTGTTTTCACACATGATGTACTATTGAAAATAGATTTAGGCTGGGAAGGGTGAGATGAACATGTGGCAGTCCTTCTTGCTATTCGTTTTGGCGGCGACAATGGCTGGATTGGCCTTCGCGGCGGAGTCGTCGCCGCTGCCAGTTGTGGCCTCGGTGGATTTGGTGAAATATGCGGGCAAGTGGCATGAGCTTGCACGGCTGCCTAACCGTTTTCAACGCGCCTGCGCGAGTGATGTTACGGCAAGCTACATCCTGCGTCCCGACGGCAAGATCGAGGTGCTCAACCAATGCCGCCGAAGCGACGGCAAAATCATGTCAGCCAAGGGCACCGCACGGGTGGCCAGCAAGGATGGTCCCAACAGCAAACTGAAAGTTTCATTCTTCTGGCCCTTCAGCGGCAATTACTGGATCATCGACCTCGACTCAGAATATCAGTGGGCTGTGGTCGGTGAGCCGGGTCGTAGCTACCTTTGGGTTCTCAGCCGCAGCGAAACGATGAATGCCCAGCTTCTACAGCAAATCCTCGATCGTGCCAAGCAGCAGGGGTTCGACACCAGCAAGATAATTTTTTCCAAGCCCCCGTCGTCGAGTGATTGAATGGCCTTCCCGGACGCGTGCAACTGTTCCCGGGCGCGGGGCGTATTTCTTCTCTGAACGTCGTCAACGATCCACTTGTAGCTTGCAATATTGGGGATGACCACTACGTTTTCCGCGACACAATTGAACACTAGTCCCGCACAGGCCAACTCCATCCAGGCGCTGGCGCGCGAGTATGTGATGGGCTCCGAGGTGATTCGCGCTGTCAATGGCATTGATCTCGAAATTGCCAAGGGCGAGTTCGCGGTGCTGCTGGGGCCATCGGGCTCGGGCCAGTCAACGTTGCTGCATCTGCTCGCCGGGATGGACCGGCCCACTTCGAGAGTGCTGCGCGTCGAGGAGAAGTATCTGGGCACACTGGCGCCGGAGGGCTTGGCGGCAGAACCGTGGGTGTGCTGCAGATCAACGCGCGCCTGCCCAAAGACGTTTCCTCCGGCGCGGCCCTGCCCATCGTGTTGCGGATCGGCGAGGCTCAATCGCAAACCACCGTGGCCACCTCCGCGCGCCAATCCACGCCGCGCAGAAACTTTTCGCCGCGCAGTTGTGTTTAATCCTACTGAGAGCCAAAGCACATAAAGGTTCTCAACTTCAACTAAGGAGTAAACACAATGACTCGTAAACTATCCCTCTGCGCACTGGCGTTTTTGCTGGCCGCCGGCCCGGCCATGGCGCAACGTCCCGGCGGTGGCCAGTGACCGGCGGGCGCTCCACAGCGTCCCGCTGGCACCTATGGCCAGCCCGGTAATCGTCCCGCTGATGCGCCGCAGCGCCCGGCCGGAACCTTCCAAACACCCGGCTTCACGGCAGGCAACTAACTCGCCACTCAGTTGAAACCTTCACACGTCACCGCGCGGAGACACACGCCGCAGTGTGTCTTCGCGCGGTGACGTGTCTGGCCGCCGTGATTGCGCGCGCTGTGGAGTGGCTTACAATAGTCAGGATGACTTCTGCTGGCGATAATTCGAGGGGGCTGGCCATTCAGGCGCAGGCGCTGGCGCGCGAGTACGTGATGGGCGCCGAGGTGATCCGCGCCGTGGATGGCATTGATCTCGAAATTGCCAAGGGCGAGTTCGCGGCGCTGCTGGGGCCGTCTGGCTCGGGCAAGTCCACGCTGCTACATCTGCTCGCCGGGATGGACCGGCCCACCTCGGGAGTTCTGCGCGTGGAGGGACAGGAGCTGGGCGCGCTCACCCCGGAAAGTCTGGCACGGTACCGACGCGAGACCGTGGGCATGGTTTTTCAGGCGTTCAATCTGATTCACTCGATGCGCGTCTATGACAATGTCGAGTTGCCGTTGCGCCTCGCGGAGATGCCGCGTGGTGAGCGCGACGCGCGGGTGCGCGAGTCGCTTGAACGCGTGGGCCTGACGGCGCGCAGCGACCACCGGCCCAGCCAGCTCTCCGGCGGCGAGCAGCAACGCGTGGCGCTGGCCCGTGCGCTGGTCAACCGTCCGAGTGTGTTGCTGGCCGACGAGCCTACCGGCAACCTCGACAGCAAGAACGGCGAGATCATCATGCGCATGATCCAGGAGTTCAACGAGCATCTCGGCATGACCGTGGTGCTGGTTACGCACGAGCGCGCGCTGGCCGAGCGCTACGCCCGCCGCATGATCTTCATGGCCGACGGCCACATCGTTAGCGAATCGAATGGGAATCCAACCAGCGCGGGCGCGCCCGGCACCACTTCCATTTTAAGCACTCCATCTCCACAAAGTACGCCAGAAGGTGAGGCGCGATGAAGCTGCCTGATCTGATTGACCTCGCCGCGCGCAACCTGCGCAACTCGCGTCTGCGCAACGGACTCACCGCCGCGGGCATCGGCGTGGGCATCGCCTCGCTGGTGGCCATGCTGTCGCTCGGCGTGGGTTTGCAAGAGCTAGCCGGAAGCCGCCTGTCGCGCTCCGGTTTGTTCAATACCGTGATGGTCTCGGAGTGGCGCAGCGTCGAACAGATGCGCCGCGACGGCCAGCAGGGTCAGGCGGGAGCATTGGGTGGCGGGTCCGCCCCGTCATTTCCAGATTTTGCTTCACCGCCGGTGCTGGACGATGCCGCACGTCAGGAGATCATGCGCCTGCCCGGCGTGATGGAAGTCGAGCCGGAGATTCGCTTCGTCGGCGAGATTCAGCAAGGCGACAAGGCGTTGATCGCGCAACTCGGCGGCCTGCCCGCTTCCGCGCGCGAGGATGAAGCCTTCGACACACTCAAAGGAACTTTCTTCTCCGGCCTCCAGGCCGGCGAGGCCATTGTGCGCATCGAGTTCGCGCGCGAATGGGACGCGGCGAATCCCCAGTCGATCCTCGGGCAGGAGATTGTGCTGCGCTATGCGGAGCGCGAATCGCTGGCCCCGGACAATTCCAATAACTCCGCCGACAATGCCGATGGCTTCGCGAATAGCCCCGCGAGTGACTCCGCGCTTGGCGGCGAAGAGCCTGCCGAGGATTCCAGCTACGGATTCACCGTGGTGCGCAAGGAGCAGCCGCTGCGCGTGGTGGGCATCCTCGAGACACAGCCCTACGGCGGCATGAGAGAACTCTCCCGCGCGCGCGTGTTCATTCCGCTGGGCCTCGCTGAAAAAATGAACCTGCTGCAGAGCGCCGACCTGCGCGGCTCAGTGACTACCGGCGGCGGGCGCCGCACTTACTCCTCACTAATGACTCAGGTGAATTCACCCGCGCGCGTCAGTGAAGTGCAGGACGCGGTGCGTAAGATGGGCTTCCGTACCTTCTCCATCCTCAACGCCTCGCAGAGTCTAGCGCGATTCTTCGCCATACTCGATCTGTTCCTGGGTATCTTCGGCAGCATGGCGCTGGCCGTGGCCTCGCTTGGCATCGTGAATACGCTGGTGATGGCGGTGCTCGAGCGGCGGCGTGAGATCGGCATCATGAAGGCGCTGGGCGCCAGCGACGGCGACATCAAGAAATTGTTTTTCGCCGAGGCGGGGACGCTGGGCCTGTTCGGCGGGCTGTTCGGCGTGGCCTTCGGATGGGCCATGAGCAAGGGCATCAACATGGCCACCGAGTACTATCTGCGCCAGCGGCAGCTTCCGCCGGAGACGGTTTCGTCGGTGCCGCCGTGGCTGATCGGATTGGGCATCGGCTTCGCAATCATAGTCAGTCTGATCGCCGGACTGTACCCCGCTTCGCGCGCCGCCAAGCTCGATCCCGTGCAGGCCATCCGTTATGAGTAGTAAGTTAGTCGTAAGTAGCGAGCCGATGAGAACACTACATTTCATCTCACCAACCAACCCAATGATTGTCATCCTGAGCGCAGCGAAGGATCTGCTTTTCTTTGTTGTCTGCGGGGAAAGCAGATCCTTCGCTGCGCTCAGGATGACATCTCATGATGGGTTGCTGAATTTCCGGCGCGGCATCAGTGGCGTTGCAGTAACCGCGATGGTATCCCTTGCCTGTCTGCTGAGTGTTCCCGTTACGGCGCAGGCCGCGGGGCGGGCGGAGTGCAAGACTGTCGCCAGCAGGATTCTGGGTCGCGCCGTGCGCTACTGCGCGCTGCTGCCCGCCAGCTTTGACTCGAGCCCCGCGCGCCGCTATCCGGTCCTCTATCATCTGCACGGCATGGGCGACAACGAGCAGACGCTCTTAAGGCTGGGCGGATGGGATTTGATCGAGCGGCTGACCAAGCAGGGCAAGAT
>CAMBEY010000185.1 GCA_945865705.1 Candidatus Sulfopaludibacter sp. SbA3 | reverse complement strand
CCTCCGACAACGAGTTGAGCGTGGCGGTGACGCTCAAGTGCTCTGGCCCAGAAGTCGCTTCCTGGATCGCCAGGGCGCGCTTCAGTGATTTTTCAGCGTCAGCGTAGTGCTTCTGATTCTGGTGCACGCGAGCCAGGTCGGTTAAGGTTACTGCCAATAGCGGATGCTCCTTGCTGAGAAGCTTCTCCTCGATAATCAAGGCGCGTTCCAACGGGCCCTGGCTTTCGGGAAATTTTCCCAACGCCATGCGCACCGCAGCCAGTTCTTTCAAACCTGCGGCGATCATCGGGTCCATGGGATTCTTCACGCCCAGGGAATTTTCGCGGATGATCATGGACCGCGTCAGCAACTTTTCCGCTTCTGCGTAGCGGCCTTGATCACTGTAGACGCCAGCCAGGCTGCTGATACTGTTATCCGTTTCCATATGCCGCTCGCCGAAATGCTTCTCTCGAATCTGCAAGGCGCGACGGATGAGCGAATCGGCCTCAGCCAGATTGGCCTTATTGTGATACACCACGCCGAGGTTGTTCATAGTCGCGGCCACCAAAGGATCTTCCACGCCCAGAAGTTTTTCGCGAATCGCAAGGGAACGCTTCAGCAGTGGTTCGGCTTCGTCGTAGCGGCCTTCCGCGTCATACAATATAGCCAATCGATTGATACTGGCATCCACGTCGCGATGCTCGCTGCCAAACTGTTGCTCACGTATTTTGAGCGATCTTAGCAGCGCAGTTTCGGCCTGAGCGCGGCTTCCCTGCCTTTCGTGGAAGTTCGCGAGACGGTCCAGAGTGGCGGCCACGTCAGGATGATCCAACCCTAAACTTTTTTCGCGGATCGACAGGGATCGCTGAAGGAACGATTCCGCCTCGGCAAATTGCTGCTGCGAGGCAAGGAACGCGGCGGCAAGCTCCAGGGTGCTCGCCAGGCGCGAGTCTTCCAGCCCCAACTTTTCCGCTTCCCGGATGGCGGCGCGAAAAGCGAGCATGGCTTCGCGCATATCGTTTTTCTGGAGGGCATCGGAAGCAGCGCTCATCTGCTGCTTCCAATTCTCTTCCTGAGCCCACGCTCCGGTTTGGGGCCACACTAGCAGGGTCAGCATAACCCATGCCCGAAACATCTTCATGGGAGTGTCTCCTGATTGGAAAAGGGGCGCGGTAACACTTGCAGTCGCGCCCCGCTCAACACTTGTGGACTCTACACTACTGCTCCGTGAAATACTCCGCGCTGGGAATCCAGTCGTCGCGGTCTTCCCTTCCCGGAGCCTTGGAGATGAAGTTGAGTTGCGGTCCCACGGCGGTCAGGCCGATGTCTCGCGCCAGCTCGTCGCGCAGCACGATCATCTTGCCGCCCACCACGGTCATCAATGGATAGACGGTGGGAATGTCCGCCTCTGGAATGGAGAAGTAGTCCTTGCTGAGAACCACGAAATCCGCCAGCTTACCCTTTTCCAGTGTCCCAATTTCTTTCTCCTTCATCATGAATAAAGATGGATTCGAGGTCATCATCTTCATCAACTGGATTCGGTTGATGGCTTCTTCCGGCGCGATGGAAACGCCATCGGACCGCTTGCGAGTGATATATGGATAGACGCGCGCGAAGGTGGTCGGCGCTGGATTTTCCAAACCATCCGCCTGCGTTTCTTCCACCGACACGATCACGCCCCCTTTGAATACACTGGCCATGGGTCCGATCCGGTTCGCATATTTCTCCCCGAAAATCTTGGGGATGAAGGCTCCCTGATCGTCAATCTCCTTGGGGCCACAACTGAGTTGGACGTTGAACTTCGCCAGCCGCGGAATCTGATCCAGTCGTGGATACCATCCGCAGTGGTCCGCGCTCAGGCGCAGCGAACGGACATGTTCGAGCGTGATGCCGGGATCGTCTTTCATCGCCCGCTCGATGATGTCCATGAACTGGTCCATGCTCTTGTCGCCCATCACATGGTTCACCACGTAGCGCAGGCGCTGGCGGATGGCCGTATAGATCGCTTCATTGTAAGGTCCGCCCGGCTCCGCGTAGCACTTCTGCAAGGCGTTAATCTTGGGGCTGGCCTCCATGGTGTGGCAGATGGTCGGAGCATCGTGGTCGAGCGCGCCGAGAGTAACGCCGACATTCCAGAAATATTTGTCACCCACGCCGGCAATGTCCTGCTTGCGGGAGAAGCATGCCGGAATGTCCACCACCATGATCTGGCAGTTGCGGTCGGCGTAGCCGAAGCGCACCGGCATCCGCCCTTCCCTCGCCAGCTTCAAGTAGGCGTCATAGATGCGCAAGCCGATGATGTGCGAACTGAATCCTGTCCAGCCCAGCGCCGCGAAATGCTTCAATCCATCTTCGAGGCCGTCGGCCATCATGGGTACACGAGAAGCCCAGAACTGTTCCGTGAAGCCTTCCCCCGTCGAGACATTCGAGGGGGTGTCGCCGCCGGAGCCGATCATGGTGTAGTATTCGGCCTCCTCAGAGTGATCGAGCCGGAACAGGTCCAGCAAGGCGTTGCGCGCGGCTGTGTTCATTAACTCGACGCCCTCACCGCTAACCGAGACCGGTCGCTTGGGAGCCAGCGTATCCAGGTCCTGGCGCGTGATTCCTCCGTCGATCACGTAGGGCGTCCCGATGCCGAAGCCGTACTTGCCGCGCGAAGGAACGGAGATGGCCGCCCACTGATTTTCCGGTGCGCTGGCCATCTGTTCTTTAATTACCAGCTCAATTCCCTTGGTGAGTTCCTCGAAGGTTTTCCCTGTTACATTGAAATTCCTGCGATTTTGCATGGTCCGCATCTTGGCTTCTTCTTCTGGAAATTTCTTGAGCCAGGTGGAAATGTAGCCGCCATGAAGATGATTGTGGGTGTTGATCAGTCCGGGCACCACGGTGCGGCCTTTCAGATCGATCTTGCGAGTCTGCGGGCCGGCCAGGCGCAGGACTTGCGCGTCGGTCCCCAGCAGGTAGATGGTGTCACCGCGAATCGCCATGGCCTGGAAGGTGCTGCCCACCGTGCCATTGGGCGCAGTGTCGTCCATGGTTACAATTTTTGCGTTGTGAATAATCATCTCTGGAAACTGCACCAGCTCCGCAGGGACAGTCAGCGTATTTTGCGCCTGGACCAGACCTGATGCCGCCAGCAATAGACTCAATGATAGTAATCTCACTGTTTGACATACTGCGAACTTGGCTCCGAACATGGGACCCTCCTCGGCTCCACACTGCAAAATGAAATGAACTTCAATGTGACTTACTGAATGACGCCTAATTACGCCGCAACAACTCGGTGGCGTCCGTGGCGACACCGTCGCGCGCCGTCAGTTAAAAAATGTACTTCAATGCAAACTGGATCTGGCGTGCCGAACCGCGCGTGGCGTTGATCCGGCCGGCGGCGGAGTCTCGAACGCCATTGGCGTCCAGAGGGGTTGTGTCCGGAATCGAAAGGTTCACGCGATTTAGCACGTTGAACAGTTCAGCCCGGAACTGGAAGCGCCTGCCCTCGGAGAAATCGAAGTTCTTGAACAAGGACAGGTCGGTGGTGGCCAGACCGGGAGTGATCAGCGTGTTGCGTCCCAGCGTGCCATAGTAACCGAGCGTCGAAGCTTCAAACTGGCAGGGATCGTAATAGAGAATGCCGCCGCTGCGGTGAGCCTCGCCGAGGGTTTGGCCACCGGCCACGGCGCTGGTGCCCGTGCCGCATCCAGTCGTAGTTCCCACGGTGGGATTGTTGTTCCCGTTGGGAATCATATTCACCGTTAAGCCCCCAATATCAGACATGCGCGTTTGTTGCGCAGTGTTGGAATCGACGATGGTGAGCGGATAGCCGGAAGTCAGAGTGATGATGCCGTTCAACTGCCACCCTTTGGCGATGGCTCCGCCAATGCCGGTCATGCCTCGGGCCAAGGGCAGTTCGTAAGAATAGTTGGCGGTAAAGGCGTGCTTGACATCCTGCGAGGACAGCGCCTTTAGCAGGTGCGTGTCCCACATGTAAATCGTGCGTTGATTGGTGCCCAGCTCTCCGCCGGTAACATCGGTGCCTTGATCAATGGTCTTGGCAAAGTTGTAGGACAACTGCAATTGCAGGCCATTGCTGAGTCGCTTCTGACCGCTCACGGCCAAGCCGTGATGGTAGCTGCTGCCATTGGAAGCCTGCCAGCGAATCTGCGCAAAATTTGGTTGAATGCGACCGCCGAAGCCGGCTTCATTCGTCGCCGGAAAATACTTCGCTCCAGTCGGCTGATTGGGCCACCCGATCCACTTGTTCAAGTTGGGAACGTACTGGTTCCACAGATGCACCGCGCGCGAGCCGGTGTAGCCCGCGGAGACCAGCCAGTCCCCCATAATTTCCCGTTGCAGCGTCAAGTTCCATCGATAGATGTAAGTCGTATCAATATTCCATTGCGCGGTGCGCAGGTTCGTCGTCAGCGTCACGTTCGGCGAGGTAATGGCGCCGTAACCGTTGGGAAACGGGATGGCCGGCGTGCCGGGATTGTCAATGCTCACTTGACCCACCGAGCGGAACGGCGGCATCTCGCCGAGATTGGTGCGGGTCTCATAGAGCATGGGGTGATCATAAAATATTCCCGCGCCGCCGCGGATGGAAGTCTTGCGCGAACCCGGAGCGTAGGCAAACCCGAAGCGTGGGCTGAAGCTCTTGGTCGTGGGATTGCTCGCAAAAAATGGGCCGGGCACCAGCGCCGGATCCTCGAATCGCTTCATGACGCGGAGATTATCATTCACTTCTTTGGGAATGGTAACAAACTCATAGCGCATCCCCAGATTCAGCGTGAGCGAATTCATGATTCGGTAGTCGTCCTGAAAATACGCCCCGAAAAGCGACTGCTTCATCTTGAACCCCGGAAATCCCGCTGCCGCCGGCAGTAACGCATCATAGCGACGCACAACGCCGGTAACCAAGCGTCGAAGATCTTGAAAATTGTAGTTGCCGTAACATCCCGGAGGGCAGCTGTTGTCTTCGTCTTGAATAAGTTGGAGCTCGACGCCGGTGCGGAAGGAGTGGTTGCCGCGGCTGAGCGACAATCCATCCTTAAAAGAAAGCGTTCGTTCCAGGGTGGGTGCTTCGCTGTTGGAGTAGCCGATGCTGGTGATGTTCCCGACACTTAACTGCCCGAGCCGCTTCGCGCCGGGGAGGAAAGCCAGGCCGGCGATGTCCGAATCGCCATCCAGGGGTATTTCCCCAATGATATTGGTGTGATTGAATCCAAAGCCAAATTCATTGATAGTCGTGGGAGTCAGCACGCTGGTGTGCTTGAAGGCGAAAATATACTTTCTGGATAGCGTGCCACGGTTCGCCAGGTCGCCCAACATGCGCAGGATGTCGCGGTTGGCGTCATCAAAACTGAAAGTCCCGGAAATGAACCCCGCTCTCTGCCCCGTAAACTGGTGATCGATTTTGCCGTTCACGTAGTCATCGTTGACCGGCGCGCGCTGCACGCCGAAAATCTCGACTCGCCCGTTATCGGAATTACCAATGGTGTTCCCCACTCCGGGGACCGGCCAGAGCGCCAAATGCGCCCGGACCGATGCCGCCACGGGCAGCGCGCACACACCGTTGGCCAGATCCACCACGCCGTTGGAAGCCGTGCAATTGGCCGCCGTCAGTGAAGTGGTGATCGGCAATATTCCCTGCCGGGCGGCCACGGTAGGCACAAAAGCGGTGTCGCTGGCCGCTTGCCGTTCGCGCAGCCCTTCATAGCTGGCGAAGTAGAAAGTGTGGTCCCTGACAATAGGCCCGCCGATCGCTCCGCCAAACTGATTCCGCTTGAATTCGTTCTTGAGGGCTTTCTGCCCAGCAGCCAAAGGAACAATCTTGTTGTCCCACCTGGTGGCATCGAAGTTATCATTGCGCGCATATTCAAAGATCGAGCCGTGCAGCGTGTTGGTCCCCGACTTGGTTACGGCGCTGACAATGGCGCCGGGCAAACTTTGATATTCGGCGGAGTAATTGTTCACGATGATCTGAAATTCCTTCACCGTCTCGGCGCCGATATAAGACTGGGCGGCGCCCGCCGCGTTTCCCGACGGGTCGGAATTGGACATGCCATCCAGCAAGAACGTGTTCTGGTTGCCGCGAGCGCCGCCGACCGA
>CAMBEY010000184.1 GCA_945865705.1 Candidatus Sulfopaludibacter sp. SbA3 | reverse complement strand
AGTTTTACCCCAGTTTTCGACTGATGACGTGAACCGAGCCGCCTCCGAAGGGAGCGGACCCGTTCGACGATTACAAGCGATCAATGAACCGGTCCGCTCCCTTCGGTCGCGGCTCGGTTCATTCACCTACAAATTCGGGTGGCGCTTGTGCCAGTCGGTGGCCTGCTCGTAGGCGAACGCGACAGCCATCGCCGTGGCGTCCTGAAAAGGCTTCGCGGACACCAACAGGCCGATCGGCAGGTTGGCCGGGTTTGTGGAGAAGCCGCAGGGGAGCGAAACGGCTGGGTAGCCGCATAGGTTCCACCAGTTGCGAAAAGTCTCGGGGACTTGCACCTCCACGTCAGCGGGAGCGGGCATGGTGGGCGAGAGCATCACGTCGAATGGGTCGAACGACCGCGCCATCTCGCGCATGAAGATCGTCCGCACGCGCTGCGCGTTCATGTATTGCGATACGGTGAGGAGCGAGCCGGCTTCCACCGTGGTCCGCACGTCGGAGTCCACCGTCTTGTATTCGCTCGCTCGTGTGCGCAGAAATTCACGGTGGTAAGCCGAGGCCTCCGAAATTCGGATGATGCCATGCGACGCGCCCGCCGCCTTCATGCGCTCCGAAAAGGTGATTGCTTGCACGCGCGCGCCTAGCCCCTCCAAAATTTTTACGGAATCAAAAAACGCCTTCTTGGTGTCGGGATGGAAACCTGAAATTTCCGACTCGGCAAAGTAGGCAACGCGCACGCCCTTCATGCTGCGGCGAAGCGCGCGCTGAAAATCTGGATACCTCATGTTGGCGCTAAAGTGATCCTGAGCATCGTAACCGGCGAGCGCATTCAGCAGCAGCGCGGTGTCCTCCACCGTCTTGGCCATCGGCCCGAGATGATCGAGGGTCCAACTGATGGGCACCACGCCATACCGGCTGACCAGGCCGAACGTCGGCTTCAATCCCACACAACCATTGGTGCTGGCCGGGTTGCGAATCGATCCCGAGGTGTCTCCACCGAGCGCGCCCAACACCAGCGAGGCACCCAACGCGGAGCCAGAGCCGCCGCTCGAGCCGCCCGCATTGCGTGACAGATCCCACGGATTTTGGCATCCCGGCGTGCGCCCGCCGAAGGAGAACTCCGGCAGATTGGCCTTGCCTGCCAAAATCGCTCCAGCATTTTTGAGGCGCGTGATGTTGGTGGCGTCAAAATCTGGAACGAAATCCTTCAGAATAGGGCTCGCCGCAGTGGTGCGAATACCCTTGCTATAATGCGTGTCTTTCGCGACGAACGGGATGCCATGCAACGGTCCTTTATAACGCCCCGCTTGAATTTCGCGCTCGGCGGTGCGCGCAGCGTCCATGGCCTGCTCGGCGCTCACGGTGATGATCGCGCCCAGCTTGGGATTCAGCGCCTCGATGCGAGCCAGAGTGGCCTGCGTCAGCTCAACAGGCGAGAGTTGCTTGCGGCGAATCTTCTCCGCCGCCTCGACGATGGTGAGATTCACCAGATCAATTGTTCCGGAAGCTGCGGCCCGACGGCTCGCGCCGCCATACTGCGCCGGCTGTGCTGCGAGTGGAGTGGCGGCGACCGCCTGACGCGCCAACGCAAGTCCCGCCATGGCCGCTACTGCGGATTGCTCCAGGAAATCCCGGCGCGTGGTCTCCAGTTTTCGCGTGTCATCACTTTGGCTAAAATTCTTGGAGTCGCTCATGGCTATTTTGAGCCTCCCGTACTTCCCGCTGAAAAACTAGGCAGCGTAGTAGTAAAAGTGATAGCAGGATCAGTCTCGCGCGCCGGTGCCACTGAGTCGATAGTCTGCAGTGTCCGGAGAAAGCTTTGATACTGGCGCAGCACAAGGTCCAGCCGCTCCTCGGGAATGTTAATGCCGTTGGCCTCCGCAAAGGCTTGTATTACATTACGATCGACCGCCATAAGTTTTCCTTTCCGTGGAGCGAGACAAGTCTAGTTGGGTTACTCTCAACAGGATTTCATTGTAACTCTGACCACCTCCGCGATTGCAGTTTCTTCTTCGCACAGCGTTCAGTACGTTTGTTCTCTCTGGGGTTCTCCCGTAAGCAGCGGTATAAAGATTTATTCCAGAGGCTATGGGTGTTAAGATTCTTGCTGGCCAGCGCGAAGTTCGCCGACCACTTCGGATATCACTTCAGCAGATACCATGACCCCACGCGCCCTGATCTCGCCCACGCACCGCGCCATCCGCGACTACTACGCCGCGCGCGAAGCCCACGTCGCCCAGCGCGTCTTCAACGAACTGAACGTGCGCTCGGCCTTCGAGCGTCTGCTGCATGACACCGGACGCCTGCACGGCTGGACGCTGGTAGCAGAGTTGCCGTCGAAATCCGGCGACGCGGTCATCCGGCCCGACGGCACCTTCCGCGACTCCAACAGCCTGCCGCGCGGCTACCGGGAAGCCAAGGACACCAAGGACAATCTCGACACCGAGATCAAGAAGAAGTCAGCCAAGGGCTACCACCTCTCGAACACCATCTTTGAGGACACCCAGACCGCCGTCCTCTACCAGAACAAGCAGGAAGTTCGCCGCTACCAGATCGGCGACCCCGCCCAGGGACCAAAGGAACTGGCCGACCTGCTCAACCAGTTCTACGCCTACACGGAGCCAGACATCGAAGGCTTCGAGGAGGCCATCGAGGAGTTCAAGCAGCGCGTGCCGGAGCTGGCCAAGGGACTGGTCGAGAAAATCCAGCAGGCGCACAAGAACAACAAGCCCTTCATCACCGCCTTCGATCAGTTCTTCGACCTTTGCCGCAGCGCGCTGAACCCCAATATCCGCGTCGAGGCCGTGGACGAGATGCTGGTGCAGCATCTGCTCACCGAGCGGCTGTTCCGCACCATCTTCAACAACCCGGATTTCGTCAAGCACAACGCCATCGCCCGCGAAGTGGAGAACGTCATCGAGGCGTTGGTCCGCAAGAGCTTCGACCGCACCGAGTTCCTGAAGAGTCTCGACCGCTTCTACGTGGCCATCGAGGCCGCCGCCCGCCTGCTGCCGGGTTTCACCGAGAAGCAGCACTTCCTCAACACCGTCTATGAGCGGTTCTTTCAGGGCTACTCGGTGAAGCTGGCCGACACGATGGGCATCGTCTATACGCCGCAGGAGATCGTCAACTTCATGTGCTCGAGCGTAGCCGAGGTGCTGGAGAAGGAGTTCGGCAAGACGCTGGCAAGCAAGGACGTTTACATCATTGACCCTTGCACCGGCACCGGCAACTTCGTGGTGAACCTGCTGCGCCGCATCCCCAAGCGCGACCTGCCGCGCGTCTATAAAGAGCAGTTGTTCGCCAATGAGGTGATGCTGCTGCCCTACTACATCGCCGCTCTGAACATCGAGCACGCCTACTATGAGATCACCGGAGAGTATGAGCCGTTCGAGGGCCTCTGCTTTGTGGACACGCTGGAATTGGCGGAAGGCAGCCAGGGCTCGCTCGGCTTCATGACGGCGGACAACAGCCGTCGCGTCGAGCGCCAGAAGAAAGCGCCCATTACGGTGGTCATCGGCAACCCGCCCTACAACGTCGGGCAGATTAATGAAAACGACAATAACAAGAATAGAAAATATGGGGTGATTGATCGCCGCGTGTCCGAAACCTATGCCAAGGCGTCGACGGCCAGCAACAAAAACGCACTGTCCGATCCTTATGTAAAGTTTTTCCGCTGGGCAACAGACCGGTTGCAAGGCAAGGATGGTGTCGTAGCTTTTGTTACCAACAACAGATTTGTCAAAGGAATCGCCTTCGATGGCTTTCGCAAAACCATAGCGAGAGAATTCACCGAAGTTTACCACCTCGATCTGCGCGGAGATGCACGAACAACAGGAGAGCTAAGAAGGCGGGCAATATATTCGATGATCAGATTCGTGTGGGTGTCGGAATTACGGTGTTGGTTAGGAACAAAGAAGCAGCAAGACCCACGCTCCATTACCATGTAGTTCCAGCCTACTGGAGTACCTTCCAGAAGTCTGAGCATCTTAGTTCGCTAGGACATTTGGATCACGTGCCTTGGCGAGATTTCGCCTCTGACCCTAGTGGCGATTGGCTAACTCCTGCTAACGCTGACAACTATGCTGAGTTTGTTTCAATTGCCAGCAAGGCAGCAAAGAGCGGTCATTCTGATTCGCCGGAAACTATCTTCAAGCTATATTCCAGGGGCATTGCGACTAGCAGGGATGAAATTGTCTACGATTATAGGCAAGATGAACTGAGACCACGCGTGCAGGCATTCATCGAGGAATACAACGGGGAGTTGGATCGATATAAACGGAGCGGCAATAAAGCCTCGGTCGACGATTTTGTAAATTACAACAAGATCAAGTGGAGCCGCGATCTCAAACTGGACTTAAGACGAGGCAACTACGCCTCCTTTATTGAGGCAAGAATTCGGCGGTCTCTTTACCGGCCATTCTGTCACCGCTGGCTATTCTTTGACAGAATACTTAATGAAGAAGTCTATGTTAATCCACGTATTTTCCCCACCGCCGAGAGCGAACTGGAAAATCGTGTCATCGTGACAAGTGACATCGCATACAGGTCCATGTTCCCTAGTGTGCTGGTATCAAAGCAAATTGTCGATCTTCACCTGTGTGCCTCTGATAGCCATCAATGTTTCCCGTTCTACGTTTACGATGAAGACGGGACGAACCGGCGGGAGAACATCACCGACTGGGCGCTGGAGCATTTCCGTGCGCATTACGCCGACAAGAAAATCACCAAGTGGGACATCTTCCACTACGTCTATGGGCTGCTGCATCAACCCGAGTACCGCGCGAAGTATGCCGAGAACCTGAAGCGCGAGTTGCCGCGCATCCCGCTGGCGCCCAGCCGCCGGGACGGCGGCGCTACCTCCGACGCCTTCCGCGCGTTTGCCAAGGCTGGGAAAGAGCTGGCGCGGCTGCACATTGAGTACGAGACGCTGAAGCCGTATCCGCTGAAGTTTGTGGTGGCGGGCGACGAAGGAAAATCTGGTCCGCTTGCTCACGCGCGCGGCTCTGTGCGCGGCAACCAAACACCCGGCGTGCCGCTGTCGTATCGTGTTGAGTCCAAGATGTGCCTGTCGAAAGATAAGACCGCGCTTGCGGTGAACGACTCGCTCACGCTCTCCGGCATTCCCGCCGAGGCGTTCGAGTACCGACTGGGCAACCGCAGCGCGCTCGAATGGGTGATTGACCAGTACCAATATTATGAGGACAAGAAGTCCGGCATCGTCTCCGACCCGAACCGCGACTTTAACGACGGTGGCGACCCCGAGTACATCGTCAGGCTGGTGGGCCAGGTGATTCAAGTCTCGCTCGACACCACCCGCATCGTGAAATCGCTTCCGCCCTTGTAGCCACGGCGCGATTTCTGTGCCCTGGCTACCAGCGCGTATCAGAGCCGCGACCGGGAGGGAGCGGTCACGCTTGACGACTATCAGTGAACGTCCGGTGACCATCAAAGATGACCGTTCTCTTCCGGTCGCGGCTCTGTTCGATAGTGAGTGGAGTAACTCGCTGGTTACTTGGCGCCTAGTGCGCGTGACTGGAACTGGAATGATTCGTCGATGTGCTCGGAGACGTAAATGGCGTCGTGGCCTCCGGGATAGAGATGAGACTCATGGACGACTTTTCTCTCGCCGAGTAGTTTGCTCAGTCCGCGCGCGCCCTCGTGGAATCCGTAGTCATCCTCCGTGCCGCAATCAAAATATATCTTCAAACCCGCCAGTCTGGCGACGGCGCCCGCGGCGCGAATCAGGGCGAAGGGCGTGTTCTCATTCCAATAGGCCGCGTCGAACGGCTCGCCAAAAGGCCGGAATCCGCGACCGAACGCCTGGGACAACGAGGGACGCATCTGCTCCATCAGCGCGGCACTGTGCGCCGAGACGGCGGCGAATTTCTGCGGATACTTGAAAGCGAAGCGCAACGCGCCGTAGCCGCCCATGGAGACACCGGTGATCCCGCGCGCGGCGCGCGTGCCCGTGGCTCGATAGCGCTGCTCGATGGCGGGCATGAACTCCTGCATGAAGAAGTCCTCGTAGCGCTCCTTGCCGTCCTTTGAGTTGATGTACCAGGACGCGCCCGCCGCCGGCGTCACCACCACCATCTCGCCGATCTTGCCCTG
>CAMBEY010000183.1 GCA_945865705.1 Candidatus Sulfopaludibacter sp. SbA3 | reverse complement strand
CGACCGGGAGGGAGCGGTTTACCGGCAGGCCGCGAACTGCATACAACCGCTCCCTCCCGGTCGCGGCTCTGGCACGACAACGCTACGCCTTCAGGATGGCCATGACCATTTTCAGATCGGCCCAGGTGTCCACTTTGCGCGATGGGTCGCGCAGCAGGTACGCGGGGTGGTAAGTGACGATCAGAGGGATGCCGGCAAACTCATACTGCGTGCCGCGCAGGCTGCCCATCGATTGCTTGACGCCGAGCAATGCCTCGGTCGCCGTGGCTCCCATCGCACAAATGACCTTCGGATTGATGGCCGCAATCTGGCGCTCGACAAACTGGCGGCAGGCGGCGATCTCATCTGGCTCTGGCTTGCGATTCTTCGGTGGACGGCACTTCACGATGTTGCAGATGTACACTTCGGGCCGTGGAATCTTCAAGCCCTTTTCGATCATGTCGGTGAGCAATTGCCCCGCACGACCCACGAACGGTAACCCCTGCTCATCTTCGTCCGCGCCTGGCCCTTCGCCGACGAACACCAACTCGGCCTTGGCATTTCCCGAACCGAAGACGATGGTCTTGCGCCCGCCCGCAAGTTGGCAACGCTGGCAATCTTCTCCGATATCTTTCCGGATGTCTTCCAGAGTCTCGCGCCGCCCAGAGACGGCAACTTTGCTGATTGAGGAAACCGCTACGGTCGGAGTTGCTACGGACATTTTGGGACGCGGCAAAGTTGTTTCCTCAGTGTTCAGATTTTGGTTTGTGGGCTGAGCGACACGCTCCTCAGCGACAACTACTTCAGACGCCGGGCCAGCCAGTGAGTCCGGGACGGGAAGGACAGAAGGAGCGGGCGGGCGGACCAGACTGGTGAAGCCGAGTTCGCGGTAATAGCGCAACCACTTCTGCGCCTCTCGCGCGACCTCCTGCATGACTTCGTTGGACAATTCGTTCATTGCTTTCTGTGGAGTGCCATCAGAGCCGCGACCGGGAGGGAGCGGTGGCAGGAAGTCTGCGGACGTTCAAAGAATCGCTCCCTCCCGGTCGCGGCCCTGTTTTCGGATCACTATAGATTATGCTCTGGCGTGCGAACGCGCGCGGAGGTGGACCACTTCGTTCAATATCTCGGCGGCAACCTGGTTCTTCGGCAGGCGCGCCAGCTCGCGCTTCAATCCTCCGGCACTCAGGATGATTACTGAGTTGAAGTCGGAATCGAAGCCGGTGTCCGCACCACTCACGTCATTGCCGATGATCATATCAAGATGCTTGGCCTTCAACTTGCGTTCCGCGTTCGCCAACAGGTCTTCGGTCTCAGCGGCAAAGCCAACCAGCAAGCGGTCGCCCTTCTGCTTGCCAATCTCGCGCAGAATGTCCTCGGTCGGCTCCAGCGTCAGCGTCAAATCCTGTCCCGACTTGTGAATTTTCTGCTCCGCCTGCTGACGGGGACGAAAGTCGGCGGGGGCAGCGGCCTTGATGATGATCGAGGCTTCCTGCCAGCGCGCCAGCACCGCATCGCGCATCTCGGCGACGCTGGTAACGCGAATCGTCTCGACGCCTTCAGGAGCTTTCAAGTTGGTGGGTCCGCTGACCAGCAGCACGCGCGCGCCGCGGTCGTGAGCGGCTTGGGCGATGGCGTAGCCCATTTTGCCGCTGGAGCGATTGCTGATGTAGCGCACCGGATCAATCGCTTCGCGCGTCGGCCCAGCGGTTACCAGGACTACCTCTCTGGATAAATCCTGAACGGGCGCGGCGGCCGATGGAGCGGCCAGAACGTCCATCACGCGCGAAATAATCGCGTCGTTCGATGCCAACCGGCCCGGGCCGGTCATGCCACATGCCAGATACCCGCTCTCAGGCTCCACGATATGCACGCCACGCTCGCGCAGACGTGAAATGTTTTCCTGAGTCGCCGGATGATCCCACATATTCACATTCATCGCCGGAACGACGATGACCGGAGCCTTGGTGGCAAGATAAGTAGTGGTGAGAAAATCGTCAGCCAGGCCGCGTGAAAACTTGGCGAGGATGTCGGCGGTGGCGGGAGCGACCAGCAGCAGATCAATCGATTGAGCGACGGCGATATGCTCGATCGCGCTCTCAATGTTGGGCTCCTGCCCAGCAGCGCCCCCCTCAGGCCCAAACATTCCGGTGATGACTTTTTTGCCGGAGAGCGCGGCGAAGGTGAGTGGTCGGACAAACTCCTGGGCGTTGCGGGTCATGATAACCTGCACATCCAGCCCGCGCTGCTGTAGCTCGCGGACAATCTCCGCCGCTTTATACGCAGCGATGCCACCTGAGATTCCGACTGCAACTTTCATGGCGTGATTCCTGAACCCGCTGCGCAGAACAGCCTGCGGGGTAACACTGAAAATTTTATTCCAATTGATGATTCGGCCTAGCTATTCACCGACCGACTCTTCCGAACTCTCCACGCTGGCATCGGGTGCCACGCTGGCGATAATTTCGTAGGGCAGGACGCCAGCACGCAACTCATCCTGGGCCACGCGCGTTGGCTTGCGCGACTGCGTGAGCACGAGCGGCTTAGCTCCGCCCTGAACCTGGCGGGCACGCTTGGCGGCCACTAGAATAAGACGAAACTTGCTATCGAAGATGCCTTGCTTACCTGACATTAATTTTCCTCCGAACTTTGACTCCATCCGTTGCCTTGGAAATCCAAAGCGGGCCTAACCAAAGGCTGGGCACGGAAACGCACTCACCATCCTAACAGGTTGCTGAGTTTTTGGCTTTGGGAACCAGGGGTTAACTCTGAAACCCATCTAGTATAGGGGTTATGCGCTCGTACTGCCCGGCCGTTCGGCAACTCTCCGCAAGATCGCATATCTCTTTCGTTAACAATACCTTGCCCGCCCCAACCAAGCGATTTTGCTCGCTTTGAACGATGGCTCGGAGGCTGGCGGCGGACTGCTCAAGCTGATCGTTAATCAGCACGTAATCGTACTCCCGCACACCTTTGATCTCGCGCTGGGCGTCGCGTAGCCGTTTGGCGATGACCTCTTCGGAGTCCTGTCCGCGCTTGCGCAAACGCGCCCCCATCTCCACGCGTGATGGGGGGAGAATGAAGATCGAAACCGCTTCGGGCAATCGCTTGCGAACCTTCGCCGCTCCCTGCACATCGATATCCAGCAACAGGTCGTCGCCGCGCTGACGGGCCTCGATC
Source organism: Candidatus Sulfopaludibacter sp. SbA3 (assembly GCA_945865705.1). Lineage (GTDB taxonomy): Bacteria > Acidobacteriota > Terriglobia > 2-12-FULL-54-10 > 2-12-FULL-54-10 > SHUM01. The sequence goes on along the minus strand of CAMBEY010000183.1, from coordinate 2,968 downwards.
AAAAAACGTTGGGCGGTTCCATAATAGTTGCCAAAGACTTCGGCCCACTCGAGCAGTTCGTCGCGACCGATCATGGTCTCGAACTCGCCGCGGCTCACAAAATAATAGTCCCGCCCGTTCTGCTCCGATCCGCGCGGACTTCGCGTGGTGTAGGAAACCGAGAAGCGCAGACGTGCAACCTCACTGATGAGCCGGCCAACCAGCGTGGTCTTGCCCGACCCGGAGGGCGCGGAGACAATGAACACTCCCGACGCACGCACCTCCCCGGCGACGTCCGACTGTTTGGTCGCGGCGCTAAGTATGGCGTCGTCGTTGGCGCTATCTTGATTGGGTGTCATTGAAGATTCTGAATCTGCTCGCGTATTTTTTCGATCTCGGCCTTGGCTTCGAGTCCATGTCCCGTCATATTGAGACTGACCTGGCCCAAGCTGGCGATCTTGGCGAGCAGCGTATTGGTCTCGCGGTTCATCTCCTGCAGGAGAAAGTCCAGCTTGCGACCAGCGTCAGGCGCGGACGCGAGTATCTCCTGAAAGTGCTCGACATGCGCTTTCAGCCGGACGACCTCCTCGCTAACGTCGGTGCGGTCGGCGAGCAGACTGGCCTCCTGAGCGAGCCGCGTGGGGTCGATGCCAACAGGGCCAACAGGGCCGACAGGGCCAGCGGTCTCGGCAGCCTGCGCAAGCAGCGCCTTCAAGCGATCGATCAGGCGTGTCTGCGCGTGGCGCAGCAGCTCCGGCATGTCGCTTTCCATCCGCACAACCAGCTCGCGCAACGTGGCGAGGCGCTCGCGCATGTCGGTGGCCAGCGCAGTACCTTCCTGAGCGCGCATCTGATCCCAACTTTCCACGGCGCGCTCAACTGTGCTGAGAAAAACGGCCTCAATGGCGGAGTTCAACTCCACGCCGCCGGAAACTTCCTTGCGCGTAACCACGCCGGGAAGCTGCAACAGTGTGGCCGCATCGGTCTGTCGGGAGATGCGATACAGTGCCCCCAACCTCTCAAATGTCTCCATGTACCGGGCCACCAGCTCCTCGTCCACGGAGACACCCGTGCCGCCGGTTGATTCTGCGGTAACGCGCAGATCTATGTGGCCACGGGCGTTGCGGGCTTGCACCATGCCGCGGACTTTGTTTTCGAGCGGCAGCAGCCATTCCGGCAAGTGTACGCGGAGGTCCATGTGCCGGTGATTCACGCTGCGCAGCATGGCGGTGAGCGAGAGTCCTTCGTGCTGCGTGGTGGCCGAGCCGAAGCCGGTCATTGAACGAAGTTGGGAACGAAGCTGGGAACGCACTTGCGACGGCGCGTTGTTTTGCCCAGGTTTTTCTCCCTGGATGGGTTCGGCCAGCGAATCAGTATTCTTGGTCATTATTGTCCTGTAAAAATTTACCCTTCAAACATTATGGTGCCGTTGTGCCTTTGATCCGCCCAGTAAATCTACGCAACGCGATGGGTGATTTCATTGGCGTCGCGGAATTGCATGTCATGTAACCGGCGGTAGGAGCCACCGAGCGCCATCAGTTCGTCATGGGTGCCCATCTCGCGGATGCCGCCACCCTCTAACACTACGATCTTATCCGCCCGGCGCACTGTGGACAAGCGATGCGCAATGACAATGACGGTGCGGCCCTGCATCAGATTCCCCAGCGCCTTCTGCACGAGCTGCTCGGATTCGGTATCAAGTTCGGAGGTGGCCTCATCCAAGATCAATATCGGCGCGTTCTTCAGCAACGCGCGAGCGATGGCCAAGCGCTGCCGCTGACCGCCGCTTAACCGGTCACCACGGTCGGCGATGATGGTTTTGAAACCATCGGGCATTTGGCGAATGAAGTCCAGCGCGAGCGCCGCGGCGGACGCCTGCTCCAATTCGTCGGTGGAGACTTCCTTGCGGCCGTAACAAATATTGTTTTGGATGGTGTCGTTGAACAGGATGTTTTCCTGCGTAACCATGCTGATCTGGCCGCGCAGGGAGTCGAGCGTGGCGTTGCGCACATCCACGCCGTCGATGAGCAACCGGCCGCCGGTAACGTCGAAGAATCTCGGAAGAAGATTGGCCAGCGTACTCTTCCCCGCGCCGCTGGCTCCGACGATGGCCACCACTTGCCCCGCCTTGACTTCGAGAGAGATGCTGCGCAGCAAGGCTTCGCTCTCCGCCGGACCAGCCTGGACATCCTGATAAGAAAACGAAACCTTGTCGTAGACGATGGATCTTGAAAAGGGCGGCAGCGCAACAGCATCTTTATGCTCGGTTACTTCCTCAGTCGCGTCGAGCAGTTCGTACACTTTTGAGCTCGCACCAAGAGCTTGCTGGAAGGAGTTGTTGATGCCGGAGAGGCGCTTCACCGGCTCGTACATTTTGAACAGGGCGTAGATAAAGCTGACGAACATGCCCGTCGTGAGGTCATTCACCAGTATGCGATTGCGCGCGTAGAGCAGCAGGAACACGATGGTGATGGAGCCCAACACCTCCATCAGCGGCGAGGTCGCGGCTTGCGCGGCGGCGTAACGAAGATTGATGCGCAGCAACTCCCGCGCTGCCTGCTTGAAGCGCGCCAGCTCCCATTGCTCCATGCGGAACGCCTTCACGATGCGGTTACCGCTGATGGTCTCCTGTAGTAACTGACTCAGGCCAGCAAGATTGTCCTGGCTCTTTCTGGTTGAACTGCGAATGCGGCGGCCAATGCGTGCTGATGGAATCATAACGAAGGGAATCAGCGTGAGCGAAACGGAGGCCAGCCGCCAGTCAATGAGGATTACGACAAGCAGCAGGGCGAATAACGTGAACGTTTGGCGCAGGAAATCTGCCAGCACCTGCGAGACGGCGAGCTGAATGCGCTCGATGTCGCTGAGCACGGTGGACATCAACATGCCGGTTGAGTAGCGGTGATAGAAGCTGATCGACTGGCCCAGAATTTTTTCATAGAGCTGGTTGCGCAGGTCCATGATGACCGAGTAGCCAACTAAATTGACA
>CAMBEY010000182.1 GCA_945865705.1 Candidatus Sulfopaludibacter sp. SbA3 | reverse complement strand
ACAGTCCAATGCCTTCGGCGCCGAACTTGCGGGCGACGGCGGCATCGCGCGGGATGTCCGCGTTGGCGCGCACGCCGAGCTTGCGGAACTCATCCGCCCAGCTCATGAACTTGGCGAACTCGCCGCTATTCGGATCAGGCTCCATGGTCGGCACCTGACCCAGAATGACGCGGCCTGTCGAGCCGTCCAGCGTAATCCAATCGCCTTCTTTCAGGATTAATTTCCCGATGGTCATCAGCTTCTTGCCGGCTTCCACCTGAATGTTTCCCGCGCCCACCACGCAGCATTTGCCCATGCCGCGGCCCACCACCGCCGCGTGGCTGGTCATGCCGCCGCGCGAGGTCAGGATGCCCGCGGCTACTTCCATGCCGTGAATGTCATCGGGCACGGTCTCCAGGCGCACCAGAATCACCGGGTGCTTCTTGGCCTGCTTCACTGCTTCGTCGGCGGTGAATACGATGCGTCCCACGGCAGCGCCGGGCGAGGCCGGCAATCCCGTGGCGATCACCTTCAGCGGCTTCGACTCATCAAGAATGGGATGCAGCAGTTGATCGAGCTGGCTCGGCTCAACGCGCATCAGCGCTTCTTTCTTGTCGATGAGACCTTCTTCCACCATATCCACCGCCGCGCGTACGGCGGCCTTGCCGGTGCGCTTGCCGTTGCGCGTCTGGAGCATGTAGAGCTTGCGCTCCTGGATGGTGAACTCGAAATCCTGCAAATCTTTGTAATGCTTCTCGAGGCGCAGAGTGGTCTCGCGGAGCTGGTCGTAGACCTCCGGCATGATGTCGCGCAGCTTGATGATGGGGATGGGCGTGCGAATGCCCGCGACCACATCTTCGCCCTGCGCGTTCATCAGGAACTCGCCGTAAAATTCTTTCACACCCGTCGAGGGGTTGCGCGTGAAGCCGACGCCGGTGCCGCTGGTCTCGCCCATGTTGCCGAAGACCATGGCCTGCACGTTGACGGCGGTGCCGAGCGACTCCGAGATGGAGTTCATGCGGCGATAGTGGGCCGCGCGCGGGTTGTACCATGAGCGGAACACGGCGTCGCGCGCCATCACCATCTGGTCGCGGGCATCCTGCGGGAAGGGCTTGCCGGTCTTCTTCTTCACCAGCTTCTTGTAGTCCGCGATCACTTCCTGCAACGCTTTGGCGTCGAGGTCGGTGTCGAAGTGAACTTTACGCTTCTTCTTCGCGGATTCAAAGACGTGATCGAAGTCAGCTTTCGAAACTTCCAGAACCACGGCGCCGAACATCTGAATGAATCGGCGGTAGCAGTCGTAGGCAAAACGCTCATTTTTCGTCCGCGCCGCGTGGACCTTCACCGTGGCGTCGTTCAAGCCGAGGTTGAGAATGGTGTCCATCATGCCCGGCATGGAGAATTTCGCGCCCGAGCGCACGCTGACCAGCAGAGGATTCTCGGTGGAGCCGAGCTTGGCTCCCGCCGCCGCTTCCAGCTTTGCGAGCGATGCCCACATCTGCTGCTCCAGCTCGGCGGGCAGCTTGCTCTTATTCTCCATATACAAGCGGCAGGCGGCGGTCGAGATGGTGAAGCCGGGGGGGACGGGCAGTCCCGCATTGGTCATCTCCGCGAGGCCCGCGCCCTTGCCGCCGAGAATGTCTTTCATGGTGCCGTGGCCATCGGCTTTGCCTTCGCCAAAAAAATATACAAACTTCTCGCTCATGGTAATCTCCTCCTGGAATTCGTCCGTTCCCGCCCGTGGTAGCCACGGTCAGCGCTTTCCTGGCCGTGGGATTTCCTGTGGATATCCCGCCAAGCCCACGGCGAGAAAAGCGCTCACCGTGGCTACCCGTGCATCCTTTACACCATCCGTAACGCTGGCAACTAGGCCGCGCCCGATGGCTTGGACTCGCGTGGAACAATTTCGGAAAAATCAGCAATCGTGGAAAATCCGTTTAACAACATATCCAGCAAACAAAGGCGGTTGGTGCGGATCTCCGGGTTGGGGTCCATCACCAGAATCTTGTCAAAGAACAGGTCCACCGCCGGGCGCAGCGACGCGATCACTTGCAGCGCGGCGGTGTATTGTCCCGAGCTTTTCTCTCTTTCGACGATCTGGAAAACTTCTTCGTATCGGGCATGGAGGCTGGACTCCTCCGCCATATTGAACAACTCCGGCTGCGGCCTGCCGCCGGTGAAGCCGTGCGATTTGCGGGCCTGCTCGATGATGTTCTTCATGCGCTTGAAGGACGCCGCCAGCGGCTCAAAGTCCTCCGTGGTGCGGATGAGCGCGACCGCTTCGACGCGCTTGACCATGTCAGCTACTTCCAGAGTCTTGAAACGCGTTTCACTTCCACCCGCTTGGATCACCGCTTCAACTTCGTCGTAGGCAAAGCCGCGCACTTCGCGGAGATAATAGCGCAAACGATCCTCAAAGAAGTCGATTAATGGCTGACGCGCAGCAGCGTCCTGCCACGACTCGGCTTCGCCCATGCGCTGGGCATATCTGTAAACTTCGCAGCCCGCGCCGACCAAACCATCAATGGTCAAGGGCAACTGCTTCTCCGCGAGAATGCGGATGACGCCCTGCGCGGCGCGCCGCAACCCAAACGGGTCTTTCGATCCCGTGGGCGCAAGGCCCACACCGAAGCAGCCGACCAGCGTGTCCATACGATCAGCGAGCGAGAGGATGTTGCCGCCGAGGGTGCGAGGCAACTCGTCCTCCATGCTTTGCGGCAGGTAGTGATCGTAGATGGCCGTCGCGATGGACTCGGAAAGATTCTCGCGCCGCGCGCTGAGGCCGCCGATGATTCCTTGCAGCTCTGTAAACTCTTTCACCAGATCGGTGGTCAGATCGCACTTGGCCATGCGTGCTGCCTGCACAATATCGGACTGCATCTGGGGATCAACAACGAATTGAGAATGCCGCAAGCCGCTCACCAGCGCATCCGCAAGCGCCTGCATACGGGAGGATTTTTCGAAGTACGACCCGAGCTTGGCCTGGAACGTAACATCGTGGAGCGATTCAAGGCGGTGCTGCAAGGCGGTCTTGCCGTCGGCTTTCCAGAAAAATTGCGCGTCGTTGAAGCGGGCGCGCAGCACGCGCTCATGGCCGTGACGGATCACACCGGTCGCGTCGCCATCGGACTCCATCACGGCAATAAATCGCGGCGCTAGCTTTCCCGCCGCATCTTCAACGGCAAAATATTTCTGATGGCCGCGCATCACGGTAATCAGGACTTCTTCAGGCAATGATAAATAGGATGGATCAAAACTTCCCAGCAGCGGCGTGGGATGTTCGGTCAGATAGGTGTGAGTCTCCAGCAGCTCCGGACTGGGCTTCAGTTTCAATCCATTCTCGGATTGCAAAAGGCGGACGGCTTCATCCAGAATGCGCGCGCGACGTTCGCTCGGATCGAGCAGCACGCCGTTTGCTGCGAGCGCCTGGCGATAGTCGGCGAACGTCTTCACGGCAAGCACGGGCTTGCCACCGGATTTAGATAAATTGCGGTGTCCAAACGTGGTCTTCCCGGACTTCACATTGCCGATGGAGCAGGGAATCACGCGCCCGCCGCACATGGCGACGAGATTGCGAATGGGGCGGATGAACTGTGTGCCGGTTTTGCCTTCGGCGTCGGAGTCCCAGTGCATGGTGCGCGGAAAGTAGATGCCCTTCACCGCCTGCGGAATCAGTTCGCTTAGTATCTCAATGGCCGGACGGCCGCGTCGCGTTACTTTAACGGAAAGGTATTCGCCCTTGGGCGTGGTAACCACCTTCAACTTGTCGGGAGTAGTCCCGTTCTTGGCGGCAAACTGGATGGCCGCTACGGTGGGATTGCCCGCTGCGTCGAAAGAGATTTTCTTCGGCGGACCCTGCACCGCTTCCTTTACGGTGGGTTGCTTCGCTGCGATGCGTGGACAAAAGGCCACCAGCCGCCGCGACGTGGCGAACGTCTGCAATTCGAGCGAGCCGTCAGGCGCCAGATTGTTTTCGGTGAGTCCCTTTTCCAGATGCTGGCGCAGATCACGCAACGCGCCGGGAATCATCCAGGCCGGAATTTCCTCGACGCCCAACTCCAGGAAGAACTCTTGATATTTTTCTTTCACAGTCGATTCGTTTCTTTCTGATCAGTTGTCCGCTTAATTGCCGGAATGCGCACGTTGCTGGGGAATCTCGATCTTGGGCTGTTGCATATACGCCGCCGCCACGCCACAGGCCAGTTGCCGCACGCGACCGATGATTCCCGCCCGCTCCGTAACGCTCAACGCGCCGCGCGAGTCGAGCAGATTGAACAGATGCGAACACTTTAGAACCAGTTCATAAGTGGGAAGGACGGGGAAGCGGCCTCGGGCCACATCATCGTCCTTGATTTCAGCAAACGCCGTGAGCAGGCGGCGGGCTTCCTTTTCGTAAAGATTAAACTGCGCCCAGAGCATCTCCACATCGGCCATCTCAAATTGATAAACGGAAAACTGCAATTCCTCCCGCCAGCGAACCTGCCCGTATGAAGTGGTCTCGTTCCAGCGCAGCGAGTAGACGCTATCCACGTCCTGCAGGAATGCCGCGATGCGCTCGATGCCGTAGGTCAGCTCGACGGAGATGGGATTCAGATCAATGCCGCCACACTGCTGGAAGTAAGTGAACTGCGTGATCTCCAGGCCGTCCAGCATCACCTGCCAGCCGAGGCCCCACGCGCCCAGCGTGGGATTCTCCCAGTTGTCTTCCTCAAACTTCAGATCGTGATCGCGCAGGCGGATGCCCAGTGTTTCGAGGCTCTGGAGATAGAGATCCTGAATGTCCGCCGGCGGCGGCTTCAGGATCACCTGCATCTGCATGTGCTTGTAGAGGCGATTGGGATTCTCGCCGTAACGCCCGTCATCGGGACGGCGGCTCGGTTGGACATAAGCCACGCGATAGGGATCGGGGCCGAGCGCGCGCAGAAACGTCTCCGGACTGCTGGTGCCCGCGCCCACTTCCATATCGAACGGTTGCTGCAGGATGCAGCCGCGCGCGGCCCAGTAGCTGCTCAAGTCGAGGATCAGGCTCTGCAGTGTTCGCGATGAGGAAGTTTTCTTGTTGGCAGGCAAGTGTTTATTCTTTCGCTCTATCTGAAATGTACTTTCAACAATGTACTTTCCACTAATCAAGCTGTTCCAATTGCCCGCGAGTAATCAGTTTGCGCTCGAGATGGCGCTCCATCTGCTGACCAAGGAATCGCCGCAACTCCGCGCCGGTTGAGCGGGTCCAGCCGTCCTGCTTGATCTCCGCCAAAGGTGCGGTCAGCATACTGCGGGCTAACGCGCGCGAGGCCGGGTCGAGCATCCAACTGTCCTCGCCACGGCAGTTTCGGCAAAGCAGGCCATCCCATTGCGGACGAAACCAGCAATTCTGCTCGGTGGCGATCTCCTCGTGGCAGCGGATACATTCGTTGAGTGGCGGCAGAAATCCCGCCAGCCGCACCGCCCAAAGATCGAAGTAAGTCAGTGGTCGCCAAACATCCGCCGTGCGGCCGATCTCCCCGATGACCAGCGCGACCAGACGAAAGAACGGCTCGTTCGGTTCGTGCTCCGGCAACAGCAACTCGCAGACCTCGGAGATGCAACTGCCGCCCAGTATCTGCTCATAACTGGGTTGCGCGCCGCAAAACGATTCCAGCAGGTCGCACGCTTCCAGCCTGGCCATCCCGCCGTGTGGCTTCTCCTCGTAGCGGAGCCGCACATGGGAGAGCATTTCCAGAGATGCGCCAAACCGCTTCACGCTGCGCCGGGCGTAGGGCGCTACTCCGCGCAGGCGTCCCTCGGAGCGGGAGAAAAAGCTGACGATCTTGTCCGCTTCCTGCAGGGGCCAGGTCCGCAAAATGATCGCTTCGGTTTCCTTAGCTGCCATGGGATTCGAAGCTAATGATTACCCGCGCGGTTTCCGTTGGCCACTCAGCCCTCTGGCAGGATTAGATTGCCTCGCGCCGCTCAATAATCCGAAAACTTAAAGTTATCACAGTTGGCAAAATGGGGCAATTGAAGAGTAAATCATGTGAACCATAATTATAAATTTTGTTAATACCCGGAGTGCCCGCCATCCGACCTCCGTCACAGAGCCGCGCGCGCCAGCAAGCGGACACGGTGGGCGGTGCACGAGGTTCGAGTTGTGGCGTGCCGTCACGCTGCAATTCATGCCGTGTGGTGACATCATGCAATCTGCCCGCGCGGGCGTGTCT
>CAMBEY010000181.1 GCA_945865705.1 Candidatus Sulfopaludibacter sp. SbA3 | reverse complement strand
CCGTGTACCACTCACGATCGTGGGTGAGAATGAGAACCTGTCGGTCACTAAATTCCTTGTCAAGCAGTTCGACGATCATACCTCGGTGGTTTCGATCAAAACTAACAACCACATCGTCCAAGAAAAGCGGGCGGTCCTTCGCCGCCTCGCGCTTGGCCATAGCGAGGAAGATGCAAAGTCCAAGGCTGTTCCGGTAACCCTCGGAAAGGGTTAGTCTCGGCGAGTCCTGTTCGACACCATGAAACTTCAGTCCAATATCAATCGCCTTGTCCGATGTATCTGGGGCGATGAGTCGGATGTCCTCGATCCCCTCACCGGGATGTAAGATGTCCCACATCGCCCGAATGTCCTTAGAGATATCAACGATTACCTCCTTAGCTTGCAGTCTGATTTCGGCACGAATTCCCTTTTCCAAGAAACCAAGGAAGGATACCAGAACACTTACGCGCTCTTCTGATCCAGCCAATGTCTCGGCCTCGAAGGCCGCGCTGGCCGCTTCGACGCTTCGTTTGTCGGTAACGAGTTGCTGAACATCAGATGGAGCGTTCTTCGCGGCTAACGTCGCGGCATCAAGCAATGGCGATAGGTTGACCTCAATCTTTCTAAGATCATCCTCAGCGCACGAATCGCGGAGCGCCCCGATGTTGAGCCCGTCAAAGTAATTGAATTTACCGGCAAACCCCCGCTCGACCAGACCATCGAGCCACGACTTTATATCTGCCTTGGCCAAATTCGACCGCAGAGAATTGAGTGTGTCGCAAAGTGTTCCAATGGCTGTCTCGCGAATGTTAAAGATTTTAATGATCGCCTGAAGGCGCCCTTTTTCAGTCTCGACGTGCGTACGAAACGCCTCCACCGCTATGGACTGCCCGCACGCCGGACACTTTACTGCCTTTTCGTCCTTGAGCTTACCTACAAATCGGCTGGCCGTTTTGAGTACTTCCAGCTTTTCCGTTATAAGCAGTTCCATCGCGCCTGCCAGATTTCCGTTAGCGGTCCGCACAGCACCAACGGGACCTTTAATATCCAAGTTCGCAACAGCCAGTAAGGTGAGATGCGTCTTCTGGTGAGCGGAGAACCCTGCGATCCGTATGTCGAGTTCGGCTTCGAGTTCCTTGCATCGAGCCAAGGGGGCTGTCGTTGTTGATTTGTTCGCACAGTACGCCTTGTGAAGATTCTCGATTTTCTCAGAGACTTGACTGTCAGTCGCCTCGCCAAAAATGCTGGTGCGTTTGTTCCTGAGATCGCCGAGTCTGAACTTTATCTGCGAGAGATTGGTCTCCTGCTCCACAGCGTTCGCCAATTGGCGAAGATTTTCGGCGGCCACTTCCATCTGATCAAGTCCGAGGAGAGGGAGGAGCGCCGAATACTTTCCCCCTTTCGTTTGACTGATGAAGTCCGCGATTTCGTTTTGCCTGAGGACTGTGCGCTGGTAGTCCCACGTATTCATTGCTACGCTTTCAGCACCAGAACTCGTGAATGTACCATTCCGCTGAATTTCTACGCACAACTCCGAGTTTTCTTTGAACTTGATTCGAAACTCGGCGCTCTTGCTCTTCGGAGTGAGTGTGTTGATGATCCCCTTCTCCTGGTGCTTTCCACTGTACTCGTGCGCCAAATGCCCTAATCTGCCGTTATTGAGTACGTGTTCGACCGCGTCCACGAAAGAAGACTTGCCGGACCCATTCTCTCCATAGACAACTATCGATTTAGACCCTAGTTCGAGCGCAACGCTTTCGGCTGCACCTCTGAACCAGGCAAGTGTGATGGATTCAATCCGCATCAGTTCCACCCGTCTGCCGCGAGGCCAGCGGTGCATTATCGGCCAACAGCGCCTTAGAGATCACTTGTAGTTCGGCTGCGGAAAGCTGCCGATCCATAATTTTGCCCGTGATTAGTTCTCTGACGCGGGTGGCTACGGAATCTGTCACGGACGGATGAGCCTCCAAGGATTCATTAACGCGTTTGACGGCCCAATCTGTATCATTTACCACTGTAATCCTCTCTGGGAAGCCCGGGTACAGGCGGGACGATTCCCACGCAAAGGATGATTTGACGGGCATTGCCCGTTGACGTCAGTCCAATTGCCCGCGCTGAATTTCTGATGCTGATGTCGCACAAGCCGTCCCTCGCCATCATAATACGCCTGGCAAGTGGAAAATTGTGAGGGGACCAAGGGAGTGGGCAGCGGGAGTAGGGAATGGAAGATGGGGAAAACTCCGCGCGCTGTCTCGCGATCCGTGTCCGCTTGCTTACGCGCGTGGCTCTGTGACGCGCATGTCAGTGAGCGGCTCTGTGATGATTTCCGCGGTGAAGTTATTTGCTACCGGCGCTTCAGTGTTTTGGGAAGGCGGGCGAGGGTGGCTTGTTGGACGAGGATTTCGCGCAGCGGGCGCGCCGGAGTACCCCACAGGGGTTGGCCGGCCTTGGCGACTTTGTGCGGGAGGATGCCGCACTGCCCGCCCAGTATCGCGCCCTTCTGCACGCGCGCGTGGTCGCCGATGCCCACCTGGCCCGCAATGATGACGTAGTCTTCGATGACCGCGCTGCCGGAGATGCCCGTCTGCGAGGCGATGGCGCAGTGCGCGCCGATCTGCACGTTGTGCGCGATCTGGACGAGGTTGTCGATCTTGGTGCCCGCGCCGATGCGCGTGGGCCCCAGCGCGCCGCGGTCGATGGTCGAGTTGGCGCCGATCTCCACGTCGTCGGCGATCTCGACCCAGCCTACCTGCGGAAACTTCCAGTGGCGGCCCTCATCGAACACGTAGCCAAACCCGTCCGCACCGATGACCGCGCCGCTATGCAGGATGACGCGCGAGCCGATGCGTGTGCCGGCGTAGAGCGTTACTCGTGGATGCAGCAGGCAGTCGTCGCCGATGATTGAATGGTCGCCAATGACGCAGCCGGCGCCGATGCGCGTGCGCGCGCCGAGTTGCGTGCCGCTGCCCAGCACGGCCTGCGGGCCGATGGATACGCCATCGCCAATCTGGCAGCCGGCGCCGATTATCGCCGTGGCATGAATGCCCGGCTGGGCGACGGGCTGGGGGTGAAAAATCTCAATGGCTTGCGCCATGGCCCGGCGCGGATGGCGCACACGGATCAGGCATTTGCCCGGCCATGCACCGGGCGAAAGCTCGACGGCCTCAGGGATCAAGAGGCAGCCGGCGCGGGAAGCCTGCGCGGCAGTCAGCGCGCGCTCAGAATCGAGAAACGACAATTCTGAGTCGCCCGCCGATTCCAGCGGAGCAACACCGGTGAGTACGAGCGCAGCATCGCCCGCCGCGCTGTGTCCCAAGCGCGCCGCCAATTCCGCCACCGTCATCTGAATGCTCATTCCAACTCCTCTGCTTCCTTTGCTTCGTCCCTGGTCCACGCTGGTGATATCCTACATGCTTCATGCTTTCGCGCGCGCCCTTGTGGCAAGCCGACGACGAGTATAGCGCGTCGGCGAAAATTTATTAAGGAGCGGAGATGCCCGCTAAGCCCACTCATATTGATCCGACGGCCCTCGTCAGCCCGCAGGCCGAGTTGGGTGAAGATGTCTCCATCGGTCCATTCTGCATCGTGGAGGACGGTGTGCGCATCGGCGCGCGCACGCGGCTGGACTCGCATGTGGTGATTAAGCGCTTCACAACGCTCGGCGAGGATAATCATCTGCACATGGGCGTGCTGCTCGGCAGCGACCCGGAAGACCGCAACTTCAAGGGCGAACGTTCGTATCTCACTGTGGGCGACCGCAACGTCTTCCGCGAATATTCGACGGCCAGCCGCGGCACACCGCCGGAGTCAGTTACCAAGATCGGCAGTGACAACTACATTATGATCGGCACGCACGTGGCGCATAACGGGCAGGTAGGCGACCGCGTGGTGATCTGCAACAACTGCTCACTGGCGGGCTACGTGGAGGTGGGCGACGGCGCGTTTCTTTCGGGTGGCGTGGTGGTGCATCAGTTTTCAAAGATCGGTCGGCTAGCCATGATCGGCGGCAACACCCGCGTGAATCTCGATGTTCCGCCGTTCCTGCTGACCTCCGACTTCAACGTCACCGCGCACGGGCTGAATCTCGTGGGACTGCGGCGCGCGGGTTTCAGTCGCGAAACGATTCTGAATTTGAAGAGCGCATATCGCCTGCTCTATCGCAGCGGGCTGCGGCTGGAAGATGCGCTGGCGCGCATCGAAGGCGAAATTGCCGGGCGCGAAATTGCCGGGCGCGAGATTGCCGGGCGCGAGATTGCCGGGGATGAGGCCAGGCATTTCGTCGAGTTTATTCGCAGCTCCAAACGGGGCATCTGCCGCGACGCACGCGGCAAGAGTCGCACGCCATCCTCCGCGATCACACCCAACCCCACAACGCTGTCATCCTGAGCGCAGCGAAAGACCTGCTTTGCTGCTGCGAGGAACGTAAAAGCAGATCCTTCGCTGCGCTCAGGATGACAACGTGTTGGGGGGGGCGTGTTGAGGGGTGATGCGCGAGGTGGATACGGCGCGAGTCAATTAATCGTAGAGCGAGGGCGCGCCGGGCGGGCGGGTCTTCCAGCGGCGATGACTCCATAGCCATTGGTCCGGGTAGCGGCGGACATACTGCTCGATGACGCGCGCCATCTGCTGCGTAGCTGATTGCACGTCGGCGGTGGCAGTGGCGGTGGCGTTGCCCGTCGGCTCGAAGGTCAGCCCGCGATCATAGTAGATGCAGTAGCGGCCGAGCAACTCCTCCCATACACAAAATGCCGGAACCACGGAGGCGCCCGTGTGCAACGCGAAGCGAGCCACGCCGGCGGTCATGGAGGCCGGTATGCCGAAGAAATCGACGAAGACGCCTTCCTCCGGCAGCGTGTTCTGATCAACGAGGATGCCAACGGTTTCGTTGCGGCCCAGGGCGGCGAGGATGCCGCGCGCCGACTCATTTTTCTCAATCATACGATTACCGGACATCTCGCGGTAGCGCCGGACCAGCTGGTCAATGCGCGGATTGTCAAGCGCGCGATAGACTACGTTCAGCTTGTGGCCGTGCAGAGCATGGGCGAACGCTCCGAGTTCCCAGACACCCAGATGCGCGGTAAGAAAAATCACGCCGCGGCCACGCGCCAGCGCTGCTTCATAATTCTCGAAGCCTGCAAAGGAGACGTAATCCTTGACGTTGGATGCCTTCAGGCTGGGGAAGTGCGCGGCCTCGTTCAGGACGCGTCCCAGATTGCGGTAGACGCCGCGGACGATGCGCGCGCGCTGCGCCGCGGATTGCTCCGGCAAGGCCAGCAGCAGATTGCGCTCGGCGACTGCACGCAGACGCGGCGTGAGATTGTACAGCAGGCCGACAATCCCCTGCGCGATGCCGCCAGCCAGCGAGCGCGGCAGCGCGCCCAAGGTCCGCAGGACCGCGCTGGCCGCCAGGAATTCCGCCAAATGTTTCATCGTTAGAAGTGAGTTGAATGGGAAAAATAAAATGCCCGGGCCGGTCTGCATCCACTGGCCCGGGCGATGGTTTTGAACAGAACCGCGACTGGAAAGGGAGCGGTCAAGTTCCAGGGTCGCGGCAAACGATTAGCGGTGACCGTTGAGCGGGTCCGCTCCCTTCCGGTCGCGGCTCTGTCACAGAGTGCCGCAAAACAGTCTAAACAGGCTCGACCATTTGCTTGGCGAGGTAGTTCTGGATGCCGATTTCGCGGATCAGGTGGAGCTGCGCTTCCAGAAAATCAATGTGCCGCTCTTCGTCGCCGAGCAGGGTGCGGATCAGGTCAGCCGAGGTGTTGTCGCCCGCCTCCACGCAGACCTTGATGACCGCGTTGTACTGTTCGAAGGCCTCGTGCTCCAGGCCCAGATCGCTCTCCAGTTGCGACTTCACGTTGGCGCCGGTCTTGAGCGGCAACTTCATGCCCAGGCCGGGGATGCCCTCCAGGAACAGAATCCGCTCGATCACTTTCTCGGCGTGCTTCATCTCGTCAATGGATTGCTTCTTGATGAATTTTCCGAGCTTGCCGAAGCCCCAGGCTTCCTGCATCTCGGCGTGCAGAAAATATTGGCTGATGGCGATTAACTCGGCCCGCAAAACATCATTCAGTTGGGTGATTACTTTTTCGTTTCCGCGCATGAGGTCTCCTTTGCTGAAGTAAGGATCATATTACGCCAGGCCATGAGTTGACTCAAGCGGGACGAGCAAGCGGGGAGTGGGGCAAGTCTGTGTTGC
>CAMBEY010000180.1 GCA_945865705.1 Candidatus Sulfopaludibacter sp. SbA3 | reverse complement strand
CCCCTTCTTTGGCCTGCTGCAAGTGGATAATCCTCCCTTCCCGAGGGGATTTGCCGTCGTCGCCGGAACCACGCCCCGGCCTGCCCCGGACAGCGTGGATGTCGGGTTGGATGTTCCCACTCGGCAGACCTGGAACTTTAGCGTGCAGCATCAGTTGAACGAGAACGTGGCGGTAACCGGCACCTATGTGGGTTCCCAGGCGTATCATCTGACGCGGCGCTCGGAAGGCAATGGAGCCTTCCATACTCTACTGCCCGATGGCCGCAAGTTTTTTGCCGCCAACTCCACGCGCAGAAATCCGCTGATCGGCGCCAACCGCTACATCCCTTCGGATGTGAATGCCTCCTATGAGAGCTTCTCATTCGACTTGAATCAGCGTTTCGCTCGAGGCATACGCTATAAGATCGCCTATACGTTCTCGAAGAATCTTGACTACTCCTCGTCTCCCAACGCTGCGCAGACACCTAATAGCACGGACACTCCGCAAGACCCGCAGAATCCACGCGCGGATAAGTCGCTGTCCAGTTATGATATCCGCAACAACTTCTCGGCGAATCTGTCCTACGACGTGCCGTCGCTTGCGGACAGCGGTGTGGCGCAATACATCCTTGGCGGCTGGCGCTTGGGCAGTATTCTGACCATCTCCGACGGTCTGCCGTTCACTATCACCACCGGCTACAGCCGCTCGCGGGACCAGACTCGCGGTCCGGCGGACCGGCCTGATCGCGGCGCGGGTTCTGAAGGCGATCCCATCTTGGGCGGCCCGGATAAGTACTTTGAACCGGGAGCTTATGTGCTTCCCCTCCTCGGCACATACGGAAACGTGGGCAGAAACACGCTAGTTGGTCCGGGACTGGTGAATGTCGACCTGAATCTCGAAAAGGTGTTCAGTCTCGGCGAAGGGAAGAGTCTCAATTTCCGAACTGAAGTATTCAACCTGTTCAACCGTGCGAACTTTGGGATTCCCGACCCGACGATTTACAGTACGCCTTCCGTTCTCACTACGGAGATTGTTCCCGACAATTTTCGCCGAGGCGCGGCGGGGCGGATCAGCAACACGATCACCACTTCTCGGCAACTCCAGTTCGCTCTGAAGTTCATATTCTAAGTTCCGGCGCAGAGGGCCGTTTTGCCACGGGACTCTGCCAGTAAGCAAGGAGGCGCAATGACAGAAAAGAAGGCCAGCCGGCGTTGCTTTCTGCGGCAGGCATCGTTGGCGAGCATGGCCGCGGGCATCGCTGTGGGAACAGCGCCGGCACTAAAAGCTCAGATGGAGATGATGCCTTCGGCTGGAACCGCCGCCGCGTCTTCTCCAGGTGGCGCCGCGCCCCCGGGCAATCCCACGGATCGTCTGGCTTATGGCGTGCGCTCGCGACATGAAAAAACTTTGCGCTCATTCGATGTTGATCCGCTACACATGCACTTTGGACGCATGATGAATGTTTATACTCCACTACAGGATTTGGTGGGGTCCATCACGCCGACATCGCTGCATTTTGTCTCGGCGCACGGCTATGTCCCGCCGGATATTGAACCCACATCGCACCGGCTGATGATACAAGGTATGGTGGATCGTCCGCTGGTCTTCACGGTGGACGAGCTGAAACAACTGCCCGCGACTTCGCGCATCATGTATCTGGAATGTCAGGCCAACCGGCCCGAATACAAAGCGGAAAGAGTGGACCTGAGCTTCGGCAAGACGGCGTGCGTCCAGTGGACCGGCGTATTGCTCTCCGTTCTGCTGAAGGAAGCAGGGGTGCGCGCTGACGCCAAGTGGATCGTGGCAGAAGGCTCCGAGAACGGTCGGATGACCAAGAGCACGCCGCTGTCGAAAGCCATGGACGACGCGCTGATCGCCTACGGGATGAACGGAGAAGCGATCCGGCCGGAGAACGGTTATCCGCTGCGCCTGCTGGTGCCCGGCTTCGAGGCCATCCACAGCGTCAAATGGGTGCGCCAGATCAAAGTTACCGATCGGCCGTACATGGGATTCCAGGAATTGAGCCGCTACTCGCCGCGCAATCCGAAGGGAATCGAGTTCACCTTCGCGCAGGGTGCGAAGTCGGTGATCACCAATCCTTCGGCTGGACAGCAACTCACGCGGCAGGGCTTCCACGAGATACGCGGCTTGGCGTGGTCCGGCGGCGGCAGAGTGAGCAAAGTGGAAGTGTCGGTGGACGGCGGCAAGTCGTGGAAGGAAGCGGCGCTGCAAGGTCCAGTGCTGCCCGTCGCACACACGCGCTTCACTCTGCCGTGGAACTGGAACGGCGAAGAGGCCATGCTGATGTCGCGTTGCACGGACGAGCTGGGCGAAGTGCAGCCAACGCTGGCGCAGTTTGCCAAGTTCTGGGGAGCCACGTCGGCAGAATTTCTTGCCGGCACGGCCAGTGGTGCGGGACACAGCAACTCGATTCAACCCTGGGGGGTCCGTAAAGATGGGAGCATCTACAATGCAATATCTTAAATTACTGGTAGTGGTCATCGCACTCAGCGCAGTTACCGCGTGGGCGCAGGGACCCAGCTACAAGTTAGGCAAGACGGCGACTGCGGAAGAAGTAAAAACCTGGGACACCTCCGTCGGACCCGAGGGCAAGGAGTTGCCGGCGGGAAAAGGAACGGCGGCGGAAGGCGAGAAGGTATTTACAGCGCGAGGCTGCACGTGGTGCCACGGCCCGACGGGCGAAGAAGGTCCGGCGCCGCACCTGGTGGGCGGCGGCATCGCGGGATGGGCGTTTGCGACTTCCATCTGGGACTACATCAATCGCGCCATGCCCTTGAATCACGAGGGAAGCCTGACGCCGAACGAGGTCTACAGCCTCACGGCGTATCTGCTGAACCGCAATAAAATCATCCAGCCCGGCGATGTGCTGGACCAGACCACGCTGCCCAAGGTGCAAATGCCTAATCGCGGCCGCTACATCGCGCCGCCCGTTGATAAGTGGAAGCCGGGCACGCCGCGGCCATTCAAAATCGAACCGTAAGCGTCCCGTGAGAATTATTGCCCAATAGCCTTATTGCGCTATGAAGCTCATAAAGCATTTATATCGGCGCATCAATATGGAGGGAAATATGGAGACCAAGAAGGCAAGCCGACGGCGTTTTTTGCGACAAGCGGCGTTGGTAGGAATCGCGGCGGGAGCGGCACCGGCGCTGAAGGCTCAAATGGAGATGATGCCCATGAGCGGATCATCAACCGGCGGGTCGGCCGCTGCTTCATCTCCGGGCGCGGCTGCGCCTCCTGGAAATCCTACGGACAGGCTGGCATACGGAGTGCGCTCACGGCACGAGAAAACCATTCGCGCGATCGCGGGCGATTCGGTTAATCCTGAGCACATGCATTTTGGACGAATGCTCAACGTGCTGACGCCGCTACAGGACATTGTCGGGTCGATCACGCCGACGCCGTTGCACTTCGTGTCGGCGCACGGCTACACGCCGCCGGATATCGATCCCAAGGCTCACCGCTTGATGGTTCAAGGAATGGTGGACCGTCCGCTGGTTTTCACGTTGGATGAGTTGAAGCAGTTGCCCTCGACCTCGCGCATCATCTACCTGGAATGTCAGGCGAATCGCCCCGAGTATAAGCAGGAGACCCTGGAGTTGACCTTTGGCAAGACGGGGTGCAGTCAGTGGACCGGTGTGCTGCTGTCCGTGCTGTTGAAGGAAGCCGGCGTGCGCGCTGACGCCAAGTGGATCGTCGGGGAAGGGTCGGAGAACGGACGGATGACCAAGAGCACCCCGCTGTCAAAAGCCATGGACGATGTGCTGGTTGCTTATGGCATGAACGGGGAAGCGGTGCGGCCCGAGAACGGCTATCCATTACGGCTGGTGGTGCCTGGGTTTGAGGCAATTCACAGCGTGAAGTGGCTGCGGCAGATCAAGGTAACAGATCGCCCATACATGGGGTTCCAGGAAACCGGGAGATACTCACCGCGCACCCCTAAGGGGATCGAGTTCACCTTCGCGCAGGGTCCTAAGTCGGTGATCACCTATCCGTCGGGCGGGCAGAAGCTCATGCGACACGGCTTCCACGAGATTCGCGGCCTGGCCTGGTCCGGCGGCGGAAGAGTGAGCAAGGCGGAAGTATCGCTCGACGGCGGCAAGACTTGGAAGGAAGCGCAACTGCAAGGGCCGGCGCTGCCGGTCGCGCACACCCGCTTCACTCTGCCGTGGCAATGGAACGGGGAAGACGTTGTGCTGATGTCGCGGTGCACGGATGAGTTGGGCGAAGTTCAACCAACACTGGCGCAGTTTGCCAAGTTCTGGGGAGCCACATCGGCGGAGTTTCTGGCTGGCACGGCCAGTGGCGCGGGACACAGCAACGCGATACAGCCTTGGGGAGTCCGTAAAGATGGGACTGTCTTCAATGCCATCACTTAAAGTGGTGGCGTTGCGTTAGGTTTCCAGTAAACTCCCTCTTCGGGAGTCATGCCAGTGTTTGCGTAAACACGCCACTTTACAATAGCTCTCAAAAAACAGCGGAGGCGGGCATTTTGCCCGCCTCCGCCTTTTGCATAACACCCTCTCAGAACAACTCGGGGAACGAGAACGTCAGCACTGCGTTGAGACGTTTGTCGGAGACGATCACCTCTTTGTGCTTGGCATTCACGGCCACGCCGCGGGGCATTTCAAAGACGCCGTTGGGACCACCCACGCGCCAGCGCGGCGGGATGTCGCCATTGTCGTGGACACTCCATACGCCGAGGTATGCCTTCTCCGAGGCCAAACCGCCGTCGCCGCGATCCCCAGCTAGTATCCAGCCCTTCGGGGGGTATAGCGTGAACGGGCCGGACAAATCCATGAATCCGCTCTTCGGTCCGCCAATGACGCGCAACGGCTTGGTGTTGTCCTTCGCCGTGCGATCATAGATGCGGAAGCGCACGCCTTCGCGCTGAGTCTCGCCGGCCACCACCAGCAAATTGCTTACGGGATCAATACCCACGGCGCTACCGCCCAGCCCTGTGTCTGGGCCTTGCAGCACGCGCACCGGGGCCACATTCCCATTGGCGTCGCGCCGGAACGTCAGCAAACGGTCGCCCTCGGGAACCACAATCTCGTTGTTCACCGGATCAACGCCCAGCCGGTTAGGGCTGTTCATCTGAGTAAGCGGTCCCTGAATGATGCGCACGGGCGGTTCCTCTCCGCTGGCTCCGCCGCGAAAAGCCAGAATTGCCTGCGGGAACGGAACGGGAATGTAAAACTCGTCATGGATTTCATCGTACGCGACAGCGTGAATCGTCCGGCTCAGCAGAGTTGTCTGACCCTCAATCTTGCGCATCGGCTTGGTTCCTCCGTCCGCCAACCTGGCGAACGTCGCGATCTGCGGGTGAGCCACTCAGTTGGGCACGATAATTTCTTCACGCTTGGTGTCATAGGCGATCGGGTGTGGATTGCCGATGCCCAGCGCCGCCTCGCCGAGCGGGCCGCTGCGGATAATGCGCAGCGGCGCAGTGTCGCCCGCCGCGCCGCGGCGAAATACAGTCGCCGCGTGATTGCCGAAGCTGGCCACCCACAACTCGTCATTCTTCTTGTCAAGGAATACGCCGGTGGGGTTCTTGATCATCGTCTTAGGCCCCGTCAAGACGCGGATGGGAGCCGCGTCTCCGCTGGCTGTGGTGCTGAAAACAATGATCGAATCGCCCATGTCGTTAGCAACGTACAGCTCGCCACGGTCCTCATCCACAGACAGATGCGCCGGCCAATTCATCTGCGTTTTGGGACCGGTGATGACGCGCAGGGGAGCCACATCGCCACGGGCTTTCAGCGGATAGACAGAGATGGAGGGCGGGAAAAATTTACCAGAGCCGGGCACTTCGGTGGTGGTTGGCCAGTTGGCCTTTTGCTGTCCACGCGAGGGCGCGCCGCCCGATTGCTTGGCGTGGTAGTTGCCGTAGTTGCTGACGAACATGAGGTTGTTCTTGGTGTCGATGGCGATTCCATGCGGGTCGGCCAGTTGCGTGCGGCCTCCCTGCAGAAGGCGCACCGGAGCATCTTCCTTCTGCGCGTACTTGGGGAAGATAACCACCGCGTTATCATGTTGCACGGTGAGAAACATCTCCTGCGCCGCCTCGTCCACGGCAATTCCGAATGTGCCGTGCGGCGTGTGCAACTCGCGCGTTGGCGGGACGTTTCCTTTCGCCTGCCGGTTGAAGATCACCAGGGTGTCCACCGTATCATTGTTTACGGC
>CAMBEY010000179.1 GCA_945865705.1 Candidatus Sulfopaludibacter sp. SbA3 | reverse complement strand
GCATCTTTTTTGCCTTGGGTAACTTCGTCAACCAGACACTGCGTAACGCCATCCACTGCGGATTGCACGTTGGTGATCTGCTGAGAAAGCCCTTTGCCGCGCTGGAGGTTTCCCACCGCAGTCTCAAATTGCTGTAACCCGTACATGCTGGCGGCACCGGATAGACGCAGGCTGGAGGAAAAAACTTTTTGCAGATGGCCCGTCAACGAAGCGTCTTCGCCTGTCGAGGGGCCTGTCGCAGAGCCTGTCGCGCTCCCATTCCTCGTAATAGCTTGAGTATCCATATAGTCCACCCTCCCCAGAATCCGGTCAGCACGATGGCAATGGGCGATGCCCAGCCGATTCCACTCTCTTTATAGCCTACAAGCAACGCTGTGGCAACTGTGAGCCAGGCGGCGGTCAGCACGATTGCTTTGGCGCGGAGTCCTTCGTTGTTGCTGGGCCGGGAGGCCGACCGCGTGCGCACGCGGAACTGGCGGCGCTCCAGTCGCTCGAAGGAATCCAGCAGACGGCCCGGTCCCGCCAGCAGCCATCCCGATAAATCCGCTAAAAACGTTAGCCCCGCGCCGCGCGAAAACATTTTGTTTTGCGCTTCCTCAGCATAAAAATCCTCACACACGCGCCGAATCTGCGGAGCAATGTCGAGTTGCGGCTCCAGACGCGAGACCAGCCCATCCACCAGAATCAGTGAGCGGATGTACTTAATCATCTCTCGATCAACCAGCAGGCCATAGTTGCGGCACAGCGATAGTAGATCGAACATGGCCGTGGTCAAGCTGCGGCTTAAATGCGGGATGCCGGCGACAGCGGGCTCATGATACCAGAGGCGGCTGCGCCGCTCAAGCTCCAGGCGGAATCCACGCAGGTCCGCCTCGCCGGAAAATGTCGAGACGCTGAGAAACGCCTTGTGGATATCTTCGGAACGTCCGCTGGCGTAGGCCATGGAAAGTTCAATCAGCTTGCGGCGAGCCTCCGTCGTTAAATGGCCGACGATGCCGAAATCAACGTAGCCCACGACGTTGTCTTTCAGGATAAGCAGATTGGCCGGGTGCAGATCGGCGTGGAAGACCCCGAATTTGAAGGCGTCGCCGAGGAAGTTGCGAATGATGTTGGAAAGAAACTTTCCCCCATCAAAGCCCAGCGCTTTCATCTCCGCGATCTTGACTTCATCTTTTTCTTCGAGAATGCGCAGGTATTCCAGCACGCTGCGCCCGGGGAGAAAGTCCATGGTCAGGACGCGGCTGGTGGTCAGCTCCCAATGAATGTGCGGGACTTTCTCTGTGGGATTTTCGGTCGCATTGCGTCCCAGTACCTCGCCGAAGGCGCCCTCGCGGCGGTAGTCGAGTTCGTCGCCCAGCCATTCATTGAACTCGCGCACGGGATCGCGCATGAAGTATAGGGAGCGTATCTGGAATAGAAAGATCAGGCGCACAAAGAATTGCAGCAACGCCGCGTCGCGACGGAAAAGTTCCTGCACGCCGGGCCGCTGAACTTTTACGGCAACTGCGGTGGAATCAGCCAAAGTAGCGCGATGTACCTGCCCGATGGAGGCGGAGGCTAGCGGTGCATACTCAAATTCGAGGAATAGCTCTTCGGGAGGCTTCGACCACTCGTCGATGAAGACCTGGCGCAGTTCTTCGCGCGAGACCGGCGGCACGCGGTCGAGCAGACTCAGCAGCGCATCGCAGTAATCCCGAGGCAGCGTGTCGATTTGCAACGAGAGTATCTGGCCGAACTTGAGCAGGCTCCCGCCCAGCTCTTCGAGCACGCCTCGCAACCGTTCCGGACCGGGCTTCGCCTGGGCCATCCCGAGCCGCGAAAGAATAATCTGGCATAGAGCGCGGAAGCAGACCCAGGCGATCTGCGCGGCGCGATGAATGTATTGGAATCGGCTGATCATGGGTTCGAGAGGCAACTGCTTCTACCAAACCTGACTACAGGACTTTGCTGGGCTGAATGCGCCATCCGTTGGTCATGCCGGGAGCGGATTCAATTTCAAGCGGGGTGTGTGAGCGCAGGCGCAGGCGATAGACTTGGTCGCGCTCGACGGCGCCGTCGAGGTGGATCACTTCGACCGCCGCTCCCGTTGCGCTTTTTCCATCAAGCTGCGGGCGATAAATTGTCGCGTGCATCTCGCCGTCGTCATAGGCCTCCACGCGCAGCGTCTCGTCCATTCCGGCGGGAAACAGCACCAGTTTGACCCCATTCCACTCGGCCACCAGCACTTCAGAATTATTCGACTCGGGCACGACCCGCACCGGACAGCCCACGATAGCCATCGAAAAACGCATCATGGCTTTCATCGCGTAAATTGACCCGACCATCTCATTCAGATACTCGCGTGTCTTGGTCTTGGTGGCGGAGTAAAACTTGAAAACTTCGCTCGGATGCGGAATGTCGGAGATGCCGGGCATCGGTGGGAGGAAGCCGGCCAGCCCACTGAGCTTGGCCAATAATCCCTCCGGCGAGGCATTCAGTGACTCGGTGGCGGACTCGGGTTGGGGTGGAGTGGGCGGTGCTCCCGGAGCGGCTGCGGCTACTCCGGCGGCGGGCGCAGTGGTTGCCTGATTGGATACCGAGAGCCGTTCATTGGTGTTGCGAATTCGCCCGACCAGGGTGCGCAGCATTTGATTGGCGATCTCGGGATGCTTGCGCATCAGCTTGTCAAAGCTATCGCGTGTCAGCAGCAGGCAGCGAGTTTCTTCCAGGCAAATGACGCTGGCTGAGCGGGTCTGTTCGTCGATGATGGCAAACTCACCGACTGAATCTCCGGCCTTGAGTTCGGCGACCACCGCTCGGACATCTCCACGCGCCACCTCGATCTTGGCGCTCCCCGAGGTGATGAAGTAAAGGCCAAGACCGGCCTCTCCCTGCCGGACGATGAATTCGCCGGAGGAGAACTCGCGGACGATGCACATCTCGGCAATTCGCTTGAGGATCTTTTGATCCAGGGCCTGTAAAAACCCAAATTTTCGTATCAGTTCAATATCGGTGAGCAAGCAGGAGCTCCCTAGCCAACAGACTCTAATGAAGCCAGTGTTGGAGGCCAATTGTACAATACGACTGCCCGGCGGTCCAGCCCGGCTTCCGATGGTTCGCACGGAATGGGTATGCGAAGCACGGAGACTCGGCGGGAGTGGATCGCATTCCCGTAATCGTAAACCGCGAGTGCATGTTGTTGCCTCCCCACCTTGGGATATACTTTATGCTCTGCGCTGCCGTGGCTGCGGGTGTGGTTAAATATGCAAACGCCGCGGCGATGGGGCGCATCCCATGCTCATGTCGAATGATCTTGCTTCATTTCTGGGCTCCTCGCCGGTCTTCAGTGATCTGAAGCCAGATCAGCTTACCTATCTTGCTGGTCTCGTGCGGCAGGAGCGCTTCCCGGCGGGCTCCGTCATCCTGTGCCAGGGAGCGAAGAGTGATGCTGTTTACTTCGTCCGCTCCGGCCAGCTCGCTGTGCGCATACAGCGCGGTGGCCAGTCAGGCGGATACCGCGAGACGGTTGCCTACCTGAATCCGCCGGATCTGTTCGGCGAACTCTCCTTCCTCACCGGCAAAGCCTGCGTGGCCGACGTGGAAGTGGTGGTGGACGCCGACATCGTGATCCTGCCGCGCGAGGCCGTGCCGCAGATTCCCGGCGAGCGCGAGTCGCTGCTGCGCTCACTGACGCGGGTGATTGCCACGCGCCTGCAAGACACCGTAACCGGCGGAGCCAAGGTGCGCGAAGCGCCCGTTGTTCTGCTGATAAATTCCCGCAACTGGCCCGCGCCGCACAGTTTTTCCTGGGAGTTCGGTCGCTCGCTTGCCGAACAGACCGGGCAAAAAACTCTGCTGGTAAATTTGGGCGCCGACGAAGAGAAAGCGATTCATGATGTGTCGCCACTCTTTGCGGTTGTCTCCGTGGCCACGCAACCCACGGGCGAAATGCTGAGAACCGATCTGGCTCGCCTGCTGACGGAGTGGAAACGTAATTTCCAGAACGTGATCCTGAACTCACTCGGTAAGGACGGTGCTCAGGCGGTCGAATCCACCAGTCAGTTCGCCAATTGGATTGGATTTCTGCTCGGGCCGGGCGATCCAGTGCCGAACGACCTGGGCCCGCATCGCTTCGTGGTGCAGACCGCGGAAGGCGCGCAGATCGCCACATTGAGCGGTAACCGCCAGCTCATTCTCCATGCAGAACAGTCGGAATCGGAGCATCGCGCGGGCCGTGCGGTTCTGCCGAAGTTTCTGCGCACGGCAGAGTCCCTCGCCCGCTGCGTCTCTGGACAACAGGTGGGATTGGCGCTGGGCGGCGGCGCGGCCTGGGGCTGGGCGCACGTCGGCGTGCTGCGCGTGCTGCGGGATGCGGGCCTGCCGATTGACGTGATCTCCGGTTGCTCAATGGGCAGCGTGATTGGAGCCTTCTACGGTGCAGGTTTTGACATCGACCAGCTTACCGAAATTGCCGAATATTGGCGTACGCGCACCAGGCGCTTCATCAACAAGCGAATCTGGCGGCTGCATCTCCTTAATGAGGGTGTGCTCGAAAAAGCATTTCGCCAATACTTCCATGATCGCGAATTGAACCAAGTCGAGGTGCCCTATTGGGCCAACGCGGTGGACATTCGCACTGGCAAGGAATATACAATCCAGTCCGGAACACTGGTGGCTTGCTTGCGTGCCTCAATCGCCCTTCCGGGCTTGCTTCCGCCGAGCGCGCGTGAGCCGCACTTGTTGGTGGATGCTGGCATCATGAACCCTGTGCCCGTGGAACTGATCCGCAAGATGGGCTGCCACTTCGCCATCGGCGTGAACGCGATGGCCGCGCTGGAATCGCAGCCGGTCGGCGATAAATATCCATCCAACGCGCTGGACGTGATGCACCGGTGCATGTTTCTGATGGGCCATGAGATTGGGCAGGCGCGCGCGGAGAAGATCGCCAATGTGTTGTTCACACCGTCGCTCGGTAACATTACCATGCTGCAATTCAGCCGCAGCCCTGAGATCATTGAGTGCGGTCGCCGTGCCGCCGAAGCGCAGTTGCCCATCATCCTCGACCGCTACGAGCAATTGAAGGCTGGCTCGTCGAGCACTCGTGCGGCAGAACATCCGATGCTGGCGGCGAAGTAAGTGAGACGTGAAGAGGAATTTGTGAAATGCGATTGACAGAACGGTCGGTGGCCAACGGGGCGGCGACGGTGACTGCTGCATCCGGCCAAGCGACCGGGCAACTGGTGAATCTTAGTGAAAGCGGTCTGCAAGTTCTTTGCAGGCTCACGGTTGTACTGGGAGAGCCGGTTGAAATCAGCATCGTCCCGGATGGCTATGCCGAGAGGCTGACAGCACAAGGGAAAATCAGGCGGGTGCTGCCCGACCGTGTTGGGATCGAAATTGCTCCATCCACATCGTGGCAGTCGGACTGGAAGAAGCTGTGCGAATTCTACGCGCCGGAGACGCGGTTGGTGGAGCGGTATCCGGCGGAGGGTGAGGCGGCCATGCTCACTCCATCGGGTTGGGTGAGCGGGAAGCTGGAGAACGTCAGCAAGGGCGGTTTGCAGATTCAATTGGAATCATCGGTAGCCATAGGGGATCACGTCGAAGTCCGGTTCCATCCTCAAGGACGTTCCGAATCGGTAACGGCGCAAGGGCGAGTGGCGCGCAACCAATCCAGGCGCGTGGGCATTGATTTTGCGCAAGCCACTGTGTGGCAGGCGAGTTGGCGGAAGCTGGTCGCATTTCAGACGGTCAAGCAGGACAAGCTGGTTGCTCTCCTTCGGCCCGGCGAAATGCTGGATCGCATTGCGGCGACGCGGGCGGAAGCAACACTGAGCGCCGGTGTTGCAGTAAAAACCAAAGCGCTGTGGAAGATGGAGAGTCTCGGCGTTACCTTCGGTCGGCACGCCGAAAGCGGCGATAGTCTTGCTGATGCGCGGCTGCCGGCGGAGGCCTGTCCTATCGCGCATGTGGGCATGGGTGGCGCCGCGGTGGAGGTCTCCAATTTCGATGCGGGAGCGATCACTCGCCGGATCGATTCGCTCGCGCATCCCGATTATCGTTTGTTCAGCTATGAGCAGATCGGCGCCATGCTTGGCGTCTATGAGAAAAGCGTGCCTCGCATGATGCTGGGGCTGAAAGCCCTGAATCGCCCCGAGGACGCCCCGTTCATCGCGTCATTCCCCAGCGAAGTGCAACGGCTTATTTCACACG
>CAMBEY010000178.1 GCA_945865705.1 Candidatus Sulfopaludibacter sp. SbA3 | reverse complement strand
GGATAAGTCCGGGATGTTGTAGTATGTCAGTCATGAAGTTGTGGCCACTGCCTCTTTATATCAGCCGACGGCGAACGATTCGCTCAAGCGGTCTTGGCGCTCTCTAATAACTTCTTAATCTCATCCGCCAGACTCATCGGATTAAACGGCTTGATCAAGTAGCCGATGGCGCCCATCTGGAGCCCTTTGCGGATCTCCGACTCCTGCGACTTCGCAGTCAAAAAGATGACCGGAATATCCCGCAGATTGGGGTCCAGTTTTAGCTGCTGACAAGTTTCATATCCATCCAGGCGCGGCATCATGCAATCCAGCAAAATTAAGTCCGGCTTTTCCGCAGCAGCCATTGCCAAGCCGTCGATGCCATCATTGGCAACAATAACAGTCCACCCACCCCGAAACTGCAGGCTGATCTGCGCCACCTTACGGATATCCTGCTCATCCTCGACTAATAAGACCTTGCGAATTTCCATTCTTATTTTTTCCTGCCGTGTAACTGCGCTGGACTCCACTTAGGCCGATTTGGGGGCCACGCGGGAGGTGGCGGCACGAATCGCGCGAAGGAAAGTGGCCATCTCCACCGGTTTGCGCAAAAATAGGGTCGCCCCAACCTGCAGCACTTTTCCTGCTAACTCATCATTAACCGACAGCCCGATTACAGGAACGGCTCTCGTCTTTGGATCCCTCTTGAGCATTCGCAGTACATCCACGCCGGTCATGTCGGGAAGAATCAGATCCAGGGTTATGACATCCGGATGGTGGAGCAGAGCAGCATCAAACACCTCACCGCCGGTACCCACTTCAATGGCCCGATGCCCTTCGAGATTCAACATGCGCACAATAATTCGCCGCGTGTCCGCATCGTCGTCCACAACCAAAACCAGCATGCTCTCCGGATTGTTCCCGATGCTGGCCGGTGTCTCCTGCCATCCGACGGAATGCGCCATTGGAAGCAACATGGAAAATGTGCAGCCCCTGCCGGGTTCGCTGCGAACCCAGATTCTTCCGCCATGGCTTTCCACGACGCCTCGACAGATGGCCAAACCCAAACCAGAACCCTGATGCTCTCGGGTCATCACGCTTTCGGCCTGCTCAAACTTGTCGAAGATACGCGTCTGCGCCTCAAACGGAACACCCTTGCCTTCATCCTGGACCCATAAATGCAACATGCGGGGATTGTCGTTGGACGGCTCGGCGCCAATTCGCACTGTCCCAGTTGCGGGAGAGAATTTGATGGCATTTGCGATCAATTGTGCCAGCACTCGCTCCATGCTTTCTGGATCGACAAGGAGGTTGGGCAGCCCCGGCATAATGCGGTTCTCAATTCGGACTTGACCCGGCTCGATCTGCGAAACGGCGATGGATCGCGAACGAGCAACCAGTTCCACGACGCCTACGGGGATCGGCTTCAGTTGAAGCTTGCCGGTCTCCATGCGAAAAATTTCCAAGATGTCATTCACCAGCAAAATCAACCGGTCCGTGTTGTTGCTGGCTATGTCCAATAAGTCATGGATGGGACCGGGCACCGGACCACCCGCACCTCCCAGCACCAGACCCACGGCACCCTTGATGGCCGTCAGCGGGGTTCGGAGCTCGTGCGAAACGGTCGAGATAAATTCGCTCTTGAGGTGTTCCACTTCGCCGGCCGTCGTTCGCTCTCCAGTGGAGATAATGATGCCGACCAAGCTGGAGAGTTCACCAAAAACTGGCACGCAATACAACCGCAGGCTGCCCTTGTCGTCATGCAACGGAAACACATTGTCGCTGGCCTGGGACGGCTTGCGATAAATGGCCTCGGCGGCAGCTTTCAATTTTTCCGGAGCGGCAACCACCTTGCGTAATTTTCCAACCGTGGACAACAGATCCAAGGAACGGATGTTCTCCGCGGTTCCCCCCAAATACTGAGTGAATCGTTGATTGGCCTGCAACATTTTGCCGGAGGACTCGAACAGGCAGATGGGATAGTCCATCGAATTGAGCGCGGTTTCAAAGCTGGTGGCCTGTTCCTGAAGATTGCGCGACAGCTTGCGCACTGCCTCGGCGCTCTGCTCCAAATCGCCCAGCCACGTGGCTTCCTTCTCCCGTATCTGGCTGGAGATGTTGCTGACGGCCCGCGCCAGCGTGGTGATCTCATCGGAGTCCAAGTCTGTATTGTCGCGAGTTCCAGGCGAAATCTCTTCCGTGATATTAGCCAGTTTTTCTATATGGACAAGGAGGTTCCGAGCGAGCGAAAGACCGATGGCGAGCAGCAATCCCACCAACCCCACGGCATAAACCGATAACCATAGCAGTGTCGGGGGAACGATATAACTAAAAAGGAAAGGAGTAAGGGCAATGGCCGCCAGGACCATTATTGAGGGCCACATGATGTGGCGACGAAGTTTGGATCGAAGAACCTTCATTGCCATTTTAGTGCGAACAATTCATTGTAGGCTGTATAACTGCCCGTGACAAGAATTTGGGAACAATTCCAGAGTGTGGCATCGAAACTCAAATGATACAGGAAGTTTGCGCGCTTCTGTCGCATCCTGTGGATGCGTTTTCAAAGTGCTGATTACGCATGAACCCAACGGCACCCTGGTCCGTTATCCTCCAACCACATCCCCATCAGGAGCGAACCTGCCTCTTAAGCGGGCGCTGCCACAGCAAATGATCCGGCCCATCAGAAAAGGCTCTCGGCGGCCTTGGGCTTTGCCGCCGCAACTGCCGCGACGGGTGCATAAGACTGACGATGCTGCGGCGTGGCGCCCAGATTACGCAGCGCAGCGCAGTGTTCGGAGGTACCGTAGCCTTTGTTTTGTCCTAGATTGTAGCCGGGAAATATCCGCTCATATTCCTGCATTCTGCGGTCCCGCTCCACCTTGGCAAGTATGGATGCAGCGGCAATGGAGAGGCACAGCGCGTCGCCATGAATCAGGGACAATTGCGGGGTCATCAGGTCCAACCGTAGCGCGTCCACAAAAACAAAATCAGGTTCGGGATGCAGGGTCAACACAGCTTGGCGCATCGCCACTCGTGAGGCCTGATAGACATTAATTCGATCAATCTCTCCCGCATCAACTTCGGCAACGGACCAGCTTAGCGCTGTGGCCTTGATCTGCGTTTCGAGCTCCTCACGCCGGGCGGCGCTGAGCTGCTTACTGTCGTTGATTCCTTTAATGCGGCTGGAGGGATCCAGGATAACGGCGGCGGCCATGACTGGTCCGAACAATGCTCCGCGCCCGGCTTCGTCCGCACCCGCTGGGCGCTCAAAACCCGCGATGGCGGCCTGCTTCTCGAACCAGCGCGTACATCCGTTTCGATGACTTTTCCGACGAGACTTGTTGAGCCGGTATTTATTGAGTATGTATCGCGGCGGAGTGGGAAAGTGCTGGCCGGGTCCGGTTAAGCTTTCCGGACGGCCAAGTTCAAATGGCCCGGAACAGGAGCAATCCGCATCGTTCGCGGACTCCTCCACAAACAACGACAAGTTGCCTGAGGGCAGATTGCTCCGGGCCAAAGCGGTATCTCGCTATTTCTTGTTCTGGATCTGCTCACGAATGCGGGCAGCCTTACCGCGCAGTCCACGCAGGTAATAGAGTTTTGCGCGGCGCACGGTCCCGCGACGCACCAGATCCACTTTCTCTACCGTGGGAGAGTGGAACGGGAAGATACGCTCGACGCCCTGGCCAAAGCTGATCTTGCGTACGGTGAAGGTGCGCGACGGGCCGAGATTACGCTCACCGATGACCACGCCCTCAAACGCCTGGACGCGTTCTTTTTCGCCTTCCTTGATCTTCACGTGAACCCGAACGGTATCTCCGGGACTGAAGGGTGCAATCTCTTTGCGCCGCTCCACTTTGGTTGCTCTCTCAAATGCGTTCATTGCTCGTCTGCTTTCCGCGCGGGGGAATTCATCCTCTCCGCGCCTTTCAATTCTTCCAGCCACCCTCGTTGCTCCGCGTCGAGCTTGGCGACGCGCAGCAGGTCCGGCCGGTTCTTCCAGGTTTTTTCAAGCGCCTTGCGGCGTCTCCAAATTTCAATCTGCCGGTGATTGCCAGAGAGCAGCGCTTCCGGCACCTTCATCTCGCGGGGCATCTCGCTGCCTAGATCCGAATGAATATCCGTATATACAGCGGGCCTCGTGTAATGAGGACAGTCTAAGATTCCAACCGCCTCTTCGCTCCCGGCCTCCGCCTCACTCCCAACACCATTCTCCATATTGACCGGCACCGAGAATGATTCGCGGACAGCCGACTGCGCGTTTCCCAGAACTCCCGGCAACAGTCGCGCGATCGTGTCTACCACCACTGCCGCGGCCAACTCGCCGCCGGAGAGCACGTAATCGCCGATCGAAAGTTCCTCGTCGGCAAGATGCTCGGCCACTCGCTCATCCACGCCCTCGTAGCGACCGCAGAGAAAAATCAGCCAATCTTCCTTGGCCAGCCGCGCCGCTTGCGGCTGCCGGAACAGTTGCCCCTGCGCCGACAGCAGAATCACGCGACCGCGTCCACTTGCGCTCGGCCGCTTCGACTGCAACTCAGCCACCGCCCGAAACAGCGGCTCCGGCTTGAGCACCATTCCCTCTTCGCCGCCAAATGGCCGGTCATCAACGGTCTTGTGCCGGTCCTCGGTAAACTGGCGCAAATCGTGGATGGCCAAATCCATCAACCCCGTCTGACGGGCCCGGCGTATCATGCCGTGCTCGAAGGGTCCGGAAAAAAACTCGGGGAAAATGGTGACGATATCAATCGTCATTTATACCACTGCCGTCATTCATACCACTGCATTTCCGCGATCCTGGATTTCCTTTGCCCGTGGAGCTTTTTCCTTCCGCTCCTTCTCGGCGAGGTTCACATCCAGCAATCCCTCCGGCAGTCTTACATGGATCACCCGTCCGGCCACATCCACCGACGTACAGATTTCCGCCGCGAACGGTATCAGCGCTTCATAGCTACGATTCGGGTGGCGACTGTCCCCGCCGCTCACCGCAACATGCAGAAGCGCAACGCCGCCGGGTTCTTCCCAATTCGTAACGCGACCGATTACCTGGCCGCCTTCGACGATGTCACACCCGATCAGGTCCGGCATGTAGACCGAGCCAGCCGGAAGCTCACGGCGCTCGGAACGCGCAATCAATACTTCGCAACCCACCAGCGTCTCGGCCTGTGAGATGCTGTCCACACCCGCGAATTTCAGTATGACTCCGCCCTTGTGGAACCATGCGTCATCTACACGATGTGGCACACGATAGGGAACAGTCTCTCCGCCCGTTGCGGCTCTTCTCAAGACAAAGCTGGCTCCGGCCACAAAACGGTCCGGGAAATCCGTCAGGATTTCCGCCGCAATCTCTCCCTTTCGCCCCTGGGTGCTGCGGATACGCGCAACGCTAACAAGGGCGTCTTCGCGTGCCTCTTGCCGCGCCTCTTGCAACGCTAGTTCTGCCATGATGATTCCGCGCTACTCCAGGATTTCCAGCGTGAAGCGGCGTCTCAGCTTCATGCCCGCCGCGCCCAGTATGGTGCGGATCGAGCGCGCCGTACGTCCCTGTTTGCCGATTACTTTTCCAAGATCGTCGGGTGCCACGCGCAATTCCAAGATGGTACTCTGCTCACCGTCAATGGCCCGCACGGCGACTTCGTCAGGTTTATCCACCAGAGCCTTCGCAATCATTTCAACCAGTTCTTTCACAGGGGCCTCCTACAAGTCTCACGTGTATACGTACACGACACGCTAAAGCGAGATCTTGCCGCACCTCTGGAGGCTACCGCCTTGGGAGGCTACTGATTGCTACGTGCGTCGGAATCTGTTTGTCCTGCACCTCCTGCACCGGAGGCGCATTCGATCAAGCCGCCGAACTTGCAGCTTCCGCTGGCTTGTTGCGATCAATCAGGCTACGCACCGTTGCCGATGGCTGCGCACCTTTGCTGATCCAATGTTGAACGCGTTCCCATTCCAGCTTCAACTGCACGGGCTCGACGCGAGGATTGTAGTGACCCACAATCTCGACGAACCGCCCAGTGTTGGCACGTTCTTTCTCAATCACAATAACCCTGTAGTGTGGCTTTTTCTTGGCGCCCACTCTCGCCAATCTTATTGCTAACAAGAAACTTCCTCCTGAATTCTACTCATTCGTCTATCGTTTACTCATTGACTCGATTTGAATACGCACAATATGAAACTATGCCGATTACGCTGGCTGTCCAACCCGGCTCTTCTTGCCGAGCTTGGACATCATGCGACCAGCC
>CAMBEY010000177.1 GCA_945865705.1 Candidatus Sulfopaludibacter sp. SbA3 | reverse complement strand
GCCACCTGCTCACGGCGCGCGCCCAGGATCCGGCGGAGATCAGCCGGACCGGCAAACTTGGTTCCGTCCGGCAGTACGCCCGCCGGATCAATCGGCGTGCCTGCTTCGCCGCCTTCCTTGGTGCGCCATGTGCCGATGCCGTCAAAGTTGTCGAGCGCCAGTCCAATGGGGTCCATGCGCGCGTGGCAACTGGCGCACACCGGATTGGTGCGATGCTGCTCCAGCCGCTGCCGCATCGTCAGCACGCGACCACCACGTCCCGTTTCTTCCTTCAGCGACGGGACATCAGGCGGTGGCGGGGGTGGCGGCGTGCCCAGGATATTCTCCAGAACCCACTTGCCACGCAGCGTCGGCGAGGTTCGATTGGCATAAGAGGTAACAGTCAGAATGCTGGCCTGTCCCAGCAACCCTCGGCGGTTTTCATCCAACAACTGCACGCGCCGGAAATGGTTTCCGTAGACGTTCGGTATCCCGTAAAACTCCGCGAGCCGCTCATTGAGATAAGTGAAATCGGCGTTGAGCAGATCGAGCACGCTCCGGTCCTCGCGCGCGATGCTGGAGATAAATTGCGTGGTCTCCTCCAGAAACGCCAGCCGCAACCCATCATCGAAATCCGGGAACTGGCGTTCATCAGGCTTCACGTGCAGGATGTTGCGCAGGAAGAGCCACTGGCTCGTGAAGTTATCCGCCAGCGATTGTGCGCGGGTGTCAGCCAGCATCCGGCGCACCTGCTTTTCCAGTTCCGCGGGAGTGCGCAGTTGCCCGCGCTCCGCCGCCACCAACAACTGCTCGTCCGGAATACTGGACCACAAGAAGAAAGACAAGCGCGAGGCCAGCTCCAGATCGCTGATCCGGGACGAGCTTCCAGCGGATACGCCTTGCGCATCGCCCTCCATGCGGAAGAGAAACTCGGTGCTCACCAAAATTCCACGCAATGCCATCTCCATTGCGGATTCAAAATCACCCTGCTTGCGCGCGGAACCAAACAATTCGATCAGAGGATCAACATCCGCCGATGATACCGGTCGGCGGAAGGCGAGCCACGTAAGCTTGGAAATGATCTTTCTCGCGCACGCCATCTCTTCCGTTGGCGGCGCCGATGCGGCGGGCCGGCAAGTAAAGATGCGGGCGCGGCTCGGAGTCTCCCCCAGACCCTTGGCCTGCATCGGCCCGTGAATGCCCACGGCGGCTACCATCGGCAACCCGCCCTTATAGTCGCCCTTGTCCACAAACAACTGGCGCTCGGGCATGAGTACGGTTTCCGGCTCGACAGTCTCATCCAGAAATGCGACTTGCAGCAGATGCGGGCCAGCAGTCGCGTGCATCGCGGCTTCCAATTTCAGGTCCGCGTCAAACTCATACTTCTCCTGCGCTTCGTCGCCCTTGTAGTCCTTGTTGACGAAGGAGTAGAGCGGCCCGGAGAGTCCGTGATTCTCGCCGCCGATGGTCAGCAGCTTGACGCGCCGACCGTCGAGGCGGACGTCCAGTTGATGTGGCTCCGTAATCCCACGAATATAGTTGTCCGAATTGCGGTGCAGGCGCACATGCACGCTGTACTCGCCATCGGCGGGGAAGTTGTGTCGAATGGCCATACCGCCGCGCGAGCCGAAAGGCAGGTCCTCGCTCATGCGACCGTCCTGCATGACCTCCTCGGGGATGGAATATTCCGCCGTCACCGGTCTCACATCATGGTCGCCCACGGCAGCGCGGCTAATTTTCTCCGCTGCGGCAATGTACTTCTCGGTCAGCAAAGGTGAGATGGAAAGCACTTCGGCGATATTGTCAAAACCATAGCTGACATCGTCGGCGGGCAACAATTCCGAGGAATCGATATCCACCGCCAGAATGTCCCGCACCGCGTTGGCATACTCCGCCCGATTCAGCCGATGGATGGCCTTGCGCCCCGGGTTGGGCTGCGCGGCGGATGCACGATCCAGTTCCGTTTCAAGATAGCCGGCCAGCGCTGAGGAAGCAGTAGCATCCGGACGCGGCGCGCCAGATGGCGGCATCGCTCCCGAGCGCAACTTGCGAATCACTTTTTCCCAGATAGGCGCATCCTGGACAACCTGCCGCAGATCGACCTGCTCCAGCGACAGGTCCGCGGTGCGCAGTCGCTCGTTGTGGCAGGTTACGCAATACTTGCCCAACAGCGCTTGATTAGCCGACGAGGCGGCGGGCGACTCTTTAGCAGTTGAGGGAGCAGTCTGCGCAGCGGCGCTCAACGCGACCGCAAAGCAAATGGCGGTTCCCACTTTTGTCAATAACTTCGGCATGGTTCCTCTAACCCGGTTTTAGAATTGCCGTAAAGCACGTGCGCTTGGGTAGTCAGGGTCAGTGTTTTTCTGGCCGTGGGAATCCCCATTGAAACCACAAGCCCACGGCGAGAAAAACGCTCACCGTGGCTACCAGTGCCTCGCTAAAAAATGTACTTTAGCCCCAGTTGCATCTGCCGCGACGAGGTGCGTGTGTTGGTGATCGAACCCGCGCCGGGACGAATGGCACCCGCCGCGTTCAAGAAAACACGGAACTCGGGCTGTGAAAAGTTGGCGTGGTTGAACATATTGAACATCTCCCAGCGGAACTCGATCTTCTGCCCTTCACGCACCTGAAAATTCTTGCGCACAGCCAGGTCCACCGTGACTACGCCTGGGCCTTGCAGCGTGTTGCGGCCCAAGTTGCCGAGGTAGCCGGGCTTCTGCAACTCGAAGGCTCGCAGATCGAACCACTGGTCCGCCGTCGGATTTTCCAGAATGGGGTTGTTCGACGCGCCGGCCGCTACATTGGGCCGCTCCTGACTGCCGAAGATGATGGTGCTGTTGCCAGCGCGGTCGATCGGGTTGACCACAGAGAACGGCTCGCCGCCTGAATAATTGAATAGTGAACTCAGGCTCCATCCGCCGAGTACCTGACCGGCCATGCCGGATAGTCCAAAGCCGGGCAGGTTGTACGTTCCATTGACGACCATGTAGTGGCGAATATCGAAGGCGGCGCGGCTGTAATCGCGACCGCGGTCATCCGGGTCCATTGAGAAGCTGGTGACGTTCTGGAAGTCCGTGCTGCCGGCGATGCCGGAGATCTCATCCATGGTGCGCGAAAGTTGGTATGTTCCCTCGATGCTCAGTCCGCCGCGCATACGCTGCTGCATGGAGAACTGCAACGAGTTGTAGTTGGCGTTGGTGTCAAACTCGCGTTGCAGGATGCTTGAGAAATTCGGATTGCGGCGCGGCGCGGCAGTTCCATTAAAGCAATCCGACGCGGGCACTACCACGCCGGCCACCGTACTCCCCGGCACGGAGTAGCACTTCTGGCCGTTGATGAACTGCGTCGGGAAGGCCGTGTTCCACTGCACGTTGCGCGAGTTGTTGCGGCTCTGCGAGCCGAGATAGCCGATCATGAAGGATGAACTGGCGCTCAGTTGCCGCTGGATGGTGAGGTTGTACTGCATCGTGTAGGGCTGATGCGGACGGTAGTTCATCATCTCCATGGACTGATTGGGATCGCGCAGCGGAGAATCCGTGAGCGGGAACTGGACAATGGCGTCCGGAAAGCGAATGGTCCCGGTGGCAGGCCGCTGCACGAAGAAGCGCTGCGTGTAAGGCAACATGCGCTGGCTGGAGTCGCGCCAATAGAGCGCCAGCAACTGATCCGGGTAGACGCCGAAGCCGCCACGCACGGAGGTCTTGCCGTCGCCGGTGAGATCATAGGCGAATCCAAATCGCGGCACGATATTCTTGAGCGAAGGATTCAGGAACCAGGGATCGCCGACCGTAACCGTCGGATCGAGCTGATTGCGCAGTTGCGACACGCGCCCGAAAGCTTCGCTCACTCCGGTGACGAATTCGTAGCGCACACCAAGATTCAGCGCCAGGCGCGGAGTGGGGCGGTAGTCATCCTGAAAGTAGAAACCGAACAGCGATTGGCGCATCCCACGCGTGCCTTCGGTAACGTGGCCTGCTTCAAAGCGCGCGGCGTTGGCGGTGAGCACCTCTTCAAGCGAGTTGAAGATATATTCCCCGCGCAGGCGTCCCACGTTGAGGCTGTTGTAGCGCAGCCGCTTGGCGATGCCGCCGAACTTGATGGCGTGCGCGCCTTTGGCCATGGCCACGTCATTGATGACCTCGAACAGATTCTGGCGCCAATACTGCGGGCCAGAACTGTTGGTCGAGATGGAAGCGATGACTCCGGGGGTAAAGTGGCCGAAGCCGCGGCCGGGGACAAACTCCAGCCGGTCCATTCCCTCGGCGGTCGAGTCGGTGGCCTCGGAGGCATCGCGCAGAAAGGTGATGCGAAGATCATTGACGAGAGTGGACGAAACGATCTGCTTGTGGTTCAGCACATAGTTCTGTATCCGCGATTTGTTGAACATCTGAATCAAGCCCAGGCTGGCGGGAGCGATCACACTGGCGTTATCGTAAAACATGCGGAACATCAGCGTCTGGTTGTCGGAAAGTTGATGGTCGATACGCGCCACGACATCGTCCTGATCCGTGTTCTGCGATCCAGCCCAGAAGTATCTTCCGATGCCACCGCCTAAATCTTCTCCGTTTGGATGCGGATAGAGCGCCAAGTAGGGCTTGATGGACTCGGCGACGGTTACGGTGCGTGTGCCAAGATTTCCCAGACGCGCCGCATCGGTGAGGACATTGTCCACCGTGGTGGTTCCGCGGCGAGCCCGGACGCCTTCGTAATTGGCGAAAAAGAAAGTCTTGTTGTGAATCACCGGCCCGCCTACCGCCGCGCCATACTGTGAGCGCTTGAACTCCGGCTCGCCCTTTGGATTCGCTGTGGTTTTACGGTCGAAGAAGTCGCGCGCGTCCAGGTTGTCATTGCGCAGGAAGCCATAGACCGTGCCATGCAGATTGTTCGTGCCCGATTTGGTTACCGCGCTGACCACGCCGCCGGAGTTGCGGCCGAACTCCGCGCTAAACCCGCTGGTCGAGACGCGGAATTCCTGAATGGAATCGACGCCCAGCATGAAGCCGGAGGCGCCGGCGGGATTGGTATTGTTGCGCGACATCATGTCGGCGCCGTCCAGCAGGAAACTCATCTGATGCGGCCGCGCGCCGCCCAGGGACATCTTCTCGCCCGTACCGGAAAGGGCGGCCTTGTTGCCCGCGCGCGTACGCACTACGCCCGGTTCGAGTTGAACCAGATCGGCGAAGCTGCGGCCGTTCAACGGCAGTTCGCGGATCACACGCTCTTCCACGACTCCGGCCACCGTGCCCGATTGCATCTCCACCAGCGGAGCTTCGCTGGTTACCGTAACCTGTTCAGTTACGCTTCCCACCGTCATGGTAAGGTCGAGGGCGAGTTGCGCGCCCACCGTCAGCACGATTCCCTGGCGAATCGTGGTCTTGAAGCCTGTCAGCGAAACTTCCAGATCATGCGGGGCGGGCGGCAGGTTAGCGAATAGGTAGCGGCCGCGCGAATCCGTGGTGGCTGTGCGCGTCTGTCCAGTCTCGGAATTCTTAGCGGTCACCGTAGCGCCGGGAAGCACCGCCTGCGTCTCATCCCGTACCGTGCCTTCCAGGCGGGCATCGGATATCTGCGCGCGCAGACTTCCGCTCACCGCAAGGAGCAACACAACCATCTGAACCGCACGAATCAACGTAAGCATGCTTCCTCCACCCAACCATTCTTCGACGCAAAACTTTTGAACCACTGTTATCCTTCGCTGCGCGCAGGATGACAGCCGCGAGTGATCCCGTACTTCCCGCGACTCACGCCCGTCAGCTACGGCTTTTTCTTGCTATCCCGCTCGGTGAAGTACTCGATACCGTAGCGGCCTTCCACACATCGCCCCACCGGACCACCAGACAATGTTTCACTCGCCCCGAACTTCTTCAGCAAATCCGTGGTGCTCTTGCGCTCGCGGGGAATCTGGATCAACCCGCGCGAATTGGTTCCGTTGGCAAGCGTCAGCGGCGTCTGCCCACAGCCATTCTGGACATCCAGCCGCGCGCCTTTTTCAATCAGGTACTGGACAATGTTGTCAGCGCCGATATAAGTGGCGGCGTGCAGCGCCGTCCATCCGGTCTCGTTTACCTGATTCACGTCCGCGCCCATTTCGATTAAGGTCTTCACCGCCTCGAAGGCGCGCTGCGCTTCGGGCCCGCGGCGGTCGCGGCTCCGACCCAACCCAGCGGCGGCCAGCAGCGCCGTGGCGCTGCCCTCAAATTGGGCAGCATCGGAGTTCTTGCCCACCGGAATTTCACTCTCGTTAACTTTGGT
>CAMBEY010000176.1 GCA_945865705.1 Candidatus Sulfopaludibacter sp. SbA3 | reverse complement strand
CGACGTCCCGCTCATCATTCCCGCTACCAGCATGGGTTGCACCTTTTTATTTGCCCGTGATCGCGGGACGCTGAGAGGAGTCCGATATTCGCTTATCGATCAAATCGGTGAGTTGCTGCAACCGATTGCGCAAATCATTCAAGTCTCGCTCGGCTGACTTCGCGGGAGTCGCAATTTCCATGTGCCGCATTTTGGCAGCAGTGATTCGTGCAGCCGCTTTCTCGATTAGTCCGCGAAACTCGGTGGAGCGCTCCGCCTCGATGACGAGTGCGGCATGAACTTTCTCTACGTTCGCGGCGTTATGGCACACCAGCAAGATGTCGCAACCTGCGCGAATCGCGCCGACGCCTGCTTCTTCAATGGAACGACCGACCAGCGCGCCGCCCATCTCCAGATCATCGCAAACGATCAGCCCTTCATATCCAATTCGCTCGCGCAGCAACTGGTTGATGATGGCCGGGGACAACGTGGCGGGCCGCGGCGAGGTGGTCCCGCATAGTTCGCGTTCCACCTCGGGATACCAGGCATGCGCCACCATGACCATCGGCAACTGGCCGGACAGCTCACGGTAGGGCAACAGGTCCTGATCCCAAAGCGCAGAAAGATTCTTTACGATGGTGGGCATTCCCAGATGGGAGTCTATCGTACCTCCACCGAGTCCTGGAAAATGTTTGCCACAGCCGAGGATGCCGAACTTCGCCAGTCCCTCCAGAAACTCGCGTGCGAAGGCAACGACCCGGCTGGGCACCGCCCCTGCCGTGCGCGTGCCCATGATCTCCTTCGATTCATCCGGTCCCAAATCGATGACCGGCGCGAAATCAACATTCAGGGAAAACGCCGCCAGTTCCCTGCCCGCCATTTCGCCCAACTCCATAGCTAGCCCCGCCTGCGCGGCGCGTTGCACCGACGGCAGTGGTCCGATCAAGTTCCGAAAGCGGTCCACCAACCCGCCTTCAAGATCGAGTGCCAAATAGGGGTGGGAATTCGGAAGTAGCTCGCGAATTTGCGAAACCAGCGCCGCGAACTGCTGCTCGCTGGCAATGTTGGGTTGAAAGAATATCACGCCGCCAGGCTGAGTCGCGCTTAGCAGGCTGCGAGACTCCGAACTCGTATCCTGACCCTCGATGCCGATGGTAAGAATCTGTCCCGCTAGTTTGCGCAGTGGATTCATATGAAGGAAGATTATATCTGAACTCCGTCGCCGCGCTTCCGCGGACATGCAAAGTTGGGAGTGTAAACGATGGCACCATTGCTGCGGTCCCTTTTCGACAAGAAATTTATAGTGCTGCAGTCATCCTGATGGAAAATCATGCACCAGGTCCCGCAGACCCCCTATAATCTAACTATCATTGACTATAAAAGGATCGGCGCGTTTGCATGGCCATGAAAACCTGGCAAGACCTACGACCACTGTTTCCTTACTTGCGCCCTTATCGTCAGCGGTATCTGCTCGGCTTGGGATCGCTGCTGGCCGAAGTGTTTTTCTGGGTTGCCGTTCCACAGATTATCCGCTTCGCAATTGATGATCTCACGCAAGGTGTTACTTCAGACAAATTGATTCAATACGCGGCCTTGCTGTTCGTGGCCGCGCTGTGCAAAGGTTTCTTCCTCTATTGGACGCGCATGATCATTATCGGAATTTCACGGGATGCTGAGTATGCGTTGCGTAACGATTTATATCGCCATTTGACGCGCTTGTCGTCCAGTTTCTTTCAGCGCAATCGGGTTGGTGATATTATGTCGCGCTCGACCAATGATTTAAATGCGGTGCGCATGCTCCTCGGCCCTGGCATCATGTATTCGGGCCGCACGCTGGTGATTATGGCCGGGGCGATCGCCATTATGGCCCACATCAGCCCCAAGCTGACACTCTACACATTCACACTCGCACCGATCATCGCTGGCATCGTCGTCTACTTTGGAAAACGCATTCATCACCGCTTCGAAGCCATCCAGGCGATGATGTCGGATATCAGCGCGCGTGTTCAGGAGAGTCTTGCGGGCATTCGCGTTCTTCGCGCATACGCGCAGGAGGAGTCGGACCTCGCCCAGTTTCAGATGCTCAATCGGGACTTCATGGAGCGGAATCGCAAACTGATCCGCGTCTGGGGGATGTTCTACCCCATCCTGGAAGTGCTGATGGGGTTGGTTACAGTTACGGTCCTGTGGGCCGGAGGGCGAGAAGTCGCGCGGGGCGCAATCACCATCGGCGATTTTGTCGCCTTCAATGTCTATATGGCGCAACTGGCGTGGCCCATGGTGGCATTGGGATGGGTCGTCAATTTACACCAGCGCGGCCTAGCCTCACTCAAGAGACTCGATACCATTCTTAGCGAAACTCCAGAGATAGCCGATGATCCGATGGCTCACTTTATTTCGATGCCAGCGCCGAAGGACGGCGTGGCGGAGCAAATCAAAGGTGCGTCGATTGAGTTTCGTAACTTATCGTTTTCTTACAATGGCGTTCCTGCAACCAGCGCGGCGGCACTCTCGGAGCAAAGCGGAAAGGGATCGCATAGTCGTAGCGATAGACGCGTACTGAAAGAGATTAATCTGTTGATACCAGCGGGCAGCACGGTAGCCATTGTCGGACCAACTGGATGTGGCAAATCGACGCTGGTCAATCTGATTCCGCGTCTGTTCGAGGCACCCACCGGCTCCATCCTAATCGATGGCGTTGAGATCCATCAGTATCGCCTCGCCGACCTGCGCCGCATGATCGGCTTCGTTCCGCAGGAGACATTTTTGTTTAGTGAAACCATTCGGGAAAATATCGCTTTTGGCGTCGAACAATCCAGTGAGGAAGAGGTCCGACAGGCAGCTGAAGTAGCCGGACTTCTCAGCGACATTGATGACTTTCCGCGCGGCTTTGAAACCATGGTGGGAGAACGCGGCATTACTCTGTCAGGTGGTCAAAAGCAGCGAGCGGCTATTGCTCGTGCGGTAGTGCGTGACCCGCGGATTGTGATTCTCGACGATGCGCTCTCAAGCGTGGACACTTACACGGAAGAGTTGATCCTCACGCGCCTGCAAAGTGCGCTGCGCGGACGTACGGCTGTTGTCATTTCGCACCGCACCTCCACTGTCAAACATGCCGACCTGATCGTCGTTCTCGTGGATGGTGCGATTGTTGAGCGGGGGACTCACGCCGAGTTGATGCAGCACGGAACCTACTACCCGGAGCTTTATCAGAAGCAACTTCTTGAAGAGGAATTAGAGAAAGCATAGGAGTTCGGCAATGCGTGGAGGTGGAAGCGGCAGTGGCGGCGGTAAGCTGGCGGGCAGCCCTGGAAAGGGGGGCAAAGCCGGCGGCGGAGATCACCGCGAAGAGGAGGTATTGGGGAAAGCCTATGATAGCCGGCTGATGCGTAGGCTGCTGACTTATCTAATCCCCTACTGGCCAACCGTTCTAGTGGCATCGCTGGCGATGATACTTCATTCGCTCCTGCAGGTTGTCGGGCCATTCCTGACAAAGATCGCGGTGGATCGCTATCTGGTTGCTACGGAGCGCCATCCTACGTTTCTTGATTCCTATTTAAGTCCCGAGTCACTATCTGGATTGACTCAGATAACATTGCTGTATTTAGCCACCTTGTTTTTTCTTTTCGGCCTGGAATATCTTCAGACATATTTCATGCAAATGGTTGGCCAGCGCGCCATGTTCGATCTGCGCTCGCAGATGTTCCACCATCTGCACCGGCTCCCGACACAGTTCTACGATCATAATCCCGTCGGTCGGCTGGTAACCCGGATTACGGGCGACGTGGATGTGCTGAATGAGATGTTCACCTCCGGAGTGGTCGCCGTTTTCGGAGACTTCTTCTCGCTGTTATTCATTGTGATCGTCATGCTGCAGATGGATGCATCTCTGGCTCTGGTAACATTTTCGGTGCTACCACTGATCATGTTGGCCACGGCACTGTTCCGCCGTGTGGTGCGCGACTGTTACCGGCGAATTCGCACCGCGGTCGCCCGCATCAATGCACATCTCGCCGAGCATGTTACAGGCATGAGCGTGGTGCAGCTTTTCAATCGTGAAGACAAGAGTTTCGCGGAGTTTGACCGTATCAATCAGGATCACAAAAAAGCTTTTCTTGATTCAGTCTTTGCCCATTCAGTCTTTTATCCTGCCGTGGAAATTCTAAGCGCAACCGCGATTGCCTTGATTCTTTGGTACGGCGGACATCAAGTTTTAGACGGCTCATTGACCATCGGAGTACTGGTCGCCTTCATTCAATATGCGCAGCGCTTCTTCCGCCCCATTCAAGATTTGAGCGAGAAGTACAATATTTTGCAGGGGGCCATGGCAAGCTCCGAACGAATTTTCAGGTTGATCGATGAACCCGTCACCATTGAGTCTCCTGTGCAGCCAGCCGCGATACCATCGGGCGAGCAGGCTGCCGGGCAAATCGAATTTCGCAATGTCTGGTTTGCCTATGAAGGGGAGCACTGGATATTACGCAACATCAACCTTACGATTGACTCTGG
The DNA here is from genome assembly GCA_945865705.1 of Candidatus Sulfopaludibacter sp. SbA3. Taxonomy (GTDB): domain Bacteria; phylum Acidobacteriota; class Terriglobia; order 2-12-FULL-54-10; family 2-12-FULL-54-10; genus SHUM01. The sequence continues at coordinate 1,744 of CAMBEY010000176.1, read as the reverse complement.
TCAAACCATCGCCGTAGTGGGCCATACGGGCGCGGGAAAGACAACGCTGACTAGCCTGTTGCTGCGTTTTTATGACGTGCAGAAAGGTCAGGTGCTGATTGATGGCATCGACGTCCGGCAGTGGAACCTGCAGAAACTCCGCCGCCGTTTCGGTGTCGTGCTTCAGGACCCCTATCTCTTTTCCGGAACGATTGAGAGTAACATACGACTAGGGACCCCTGACATTACACGCCAGGATGTGGAGGATGCGATAGAGGAAGTGAATTTGGCGGAGTTTATTCGGTCGCTTCCAGAAGGTCATCAGGAGGAAGTTCGCGAGCGAGGCAGCTCACTATCCGTAGGGCAAAAACAATTGATCAGCTTCGCGCGCGCGCTGGCACACGACCCGCAGATTCTGATTCTCGATGAAGCGACCTCTAGCGTCGATACAGAAACCGAATTGCGCGTACGCGACGCGCTGACTCGAATGATTACGAATCGTACTTCCATTATCATCGCGCACAGGCTTTCCACCATCCAGCGCGCCGATCGTATTATCGTGATGCACAAGGGCGAGATTCGGGAATCAGGTTCCCATCAAGAGTTGTTGGCGCAGAGAGGGCTTTACTGGCGGCTTTATCAGCTTCAATATAAGGAGCAAGAGATTGCTGTTAAATAAATTGAATCGCACTGTCGGAGTTTCGCGAATGAATATTCGTCTATCTGAAATACTTACTCCTAGTAAGGGTGTCATGGCATTGATCATGCTTTTCACAATGCTTCCCGTAATCAGTATCGGCGCTGGTCAACAAGACTCGCCGCGAACCCCGCGTGTTTATACCAATGACGATATCCCGTCCAGGTCTCAATCCGCGCCAGTTGGTGCAGCTTCGACAAATGAAGCCAGCAAGGACAGTGAGACTGCATCCTCTAATCCAGCAGAAGTGGGCAAGGTGGCACCATTTGTGCCGACGCCCATGGATGTGGTTGAGAAAATGCTGGAGATCGCCAAGGTAACCTCCGCCGATGTTGTTTATGATCTCGGTTCGGGTGATGGGCGCATCGTCCTGACCGCCGCCGAAAAATACGGAGCGAAGGCTGTGGGCGTGGAGTTGGATAAGGACCTGGCAACGGAGTCCGAAGCAGAAGCCAAGCGCCGTAACTTGGACAAACTGGTAACGATCATTCAGGGCGATTTATTCTTGACCAACGTAAAACCGGCCAGTGTGGTTACGGTCTATCTCTTGCAGGCTGCTAACCGGAAGCTTTCGCCAATATTGGAGAAAGACCTCAAGCCCGGAACTCGTGTCGTGGCGCATGACATACGAATCCCGGACTGGAAGCCGGTCGAAGAATTGTCTTTGAAATCAGATGGCGTACAACATTTCATCTATCTGTACCGCATCCCCGATTCCTTTAAACAATAGACTTGCGCAGATCGGGAAGCGGAGTGCGAACTGAGTTTGCGGGAGTGGCTCCCTGCCTTGCGGGAAATGTGGTGGACCGTTTAGCGCAGCATGGGCTGTATTGGAGTGATGCGGAAGGCTTCGGCGCTTTGCTCACGACGTGAATAAATTGAGTCTCGGACTACCGGGAGATATCCCGCCAACTCAATATTACGGCGCAATTCCGCCTCTTCCGCGGCCAGACTGTCGGGCGCTCCGGCGACAACATTTTCTTCCAGCACCACGCTGCCCGTGTCATTCGCGCCGAACTCCAGAGACCGTCTACCCGTTTCCAAGCCCACCGTCAGCCAAGACGATTG
>CAMBEY010000175.1 GCA_945865705.1 Candidatus Sulfopaludibacter sp. SbA3 | reverse complement strand
ATCGGCCGGGGCGAGAACCCCGGCCGACGCATTCAAACAAATTACCGCTAAAACTAACCGCCGTCTCCACCTGCTTCAAACTCGGTGGCGAATTGGAAGTTGAGTTGCGGGCCAATAGGCTGCGTACCCCACTCGGTTGCCAGTTCCTTGCGCAACACGGTGGTATTGCCGTTCATGACGGTCCATAGCGGAATGATAGTGGGAATTTCGCCTTCAGGCACTGTGAAGTAATCCTTGCTCAGCACCACGAAATCGGCGAACTTGCCGGGTTCGAGCGTGCCCACTTCTTTTTCCTTCATAACGAAGTGAGAAGCCCAGTTGGTCATCATCTTCATGAGTTGGAAGCGGTCCACAGCTTCTTCAGGAGCCACCGAATCACCCTTGCTGTTCTTGCGGGTGAGGAAGTGAATCTGGTGAGCGAAGTAGGTGGGGCCGGTGCCAGACTCGACATCGACTTCAGCCTCGGCGGTCGGCATGATGCCAGCCTTGATCATGCTGGCGATGGGACCGATGCGATTGGCCTTGTCCTTGCCGTAAACGTACAGCCAGGGGAAGCTGCGATCCAGAAACATGGGGTCGCAACTGATGACCATACCGAAATCCTTGATGCGCGGGAGCTGCTCCTGACGGGGATAGAAACCACAATGGTCAGCGGTGAGGCGGCGTGAGCGAATGTAGTTCATGTCCAGGTAGGGAGAGCTCTTGGTAACGCGCTCGACCGAGTCCATGAAGTAATCCAGCGCCTTATCGCCGTATACGTGATTGACGATGTAACGCAGCCGGGAACGGATGGCGGCGGAGATCGCCTTGTCGTATTCGCTGCCCGGCGTCAGGATGCACTGCTCGGCGGATTTGAACTTGGCTTCCGCTTCCATGGTGGTGCAGATGCGCGGCGGACCGGTGTCGATGCCACCGAGGGTTACCCCGACGCTGTAAAAGGTGTCCGTGCCGAGGCCGGCGACATCGCCCTTGCGGACGAAGCAGCCCGGCATCTCCGGCTCAACCTGCTGGCAGAAGCGATCGGCATAGCCGAAGCGCAGCGGCATGCGGTTGGCGCGAACCAGGTTCATGTAGCCGTCATGGATGCGCAGACCGACAATGTGCGAGCTGAAGGTGGTCTGGCCGAGGGCGGCCTGGTGCATGAGGCCGTCATGAATGACGTCGGCCATTTCCTGCACGCGGCTGGCGAAGTAGCGGTCCACGACGAGCGAGCGCGTGATGGTGGTGTTCATGGTCAGCGCTCTGTCGACGTTTTCCTGCGACCAATCCAGACCATACAGCGTCAGGAAAGAGTTCTGCGCGGAGCGGTTGAGGAGCCAGGCCGGATGAGAGTTGAGGAACACGGGAAGATTCGGCGCCAGCTTATTCAAGTCATCATACGTAATGGCCTTGTCATTGAGAAACTTCACGCCGAGGCCAGTGCCGGAGGATCCGCCGGTGGGCAGCGTGATATAGGCCCATTGATCGGGGGCGGGGTTGGCCATCTGTTCCTTGACGACCAGTTCAATTCCCTTCTTCAGTTCGGCATAATCCTTGCCGGTAACCGAGAAGGAGCGGCGGACTTCTTCAATCTTGCTCGCGTTCTTGGTGTTCCAGAGCTGGAGAGAATGGTCGTGCATGTGGGAGTGGGTGTTGATGATTCCCGGTATGATGGTGCGGCCCTTGATGTCCACCTTGCGCGTATTGGGACCCGCGAGAGCCAGCATCTCTGCATCGGTGCCGAGCGCCAGAATCTTCCCTCCGCGGACGGCCATGGCCTTCACCGCGGCGCCGGTATTCTGGTTAAAACCGGAGTCGCTCATGGGAACGATCTTCGCGTTGTGAATAATCATTTCTGGATACGTCACCAAAATGCTCGGTGCTGTAACGTTCTGAGCTGTCGCCATTCCTGTCCACAACAAACAGGAGGCCACAGTCATCCAAAGTGCCTGTTTCCTGAATCGCATTATTTGTAGTTCCTCCATTGATTTCCAGTCCGATACGGTACTGGATTTTCCTAACTAAAATTTAGCGGACCATCAAATCTAGTGACAGCCTGGAATAAATCCCGCCTAAACGGGACGGATCCCCCGCGCGCTGTCGAACCGGAGTTCCCTGACCCCGAATACCTCAAAACAGATTTGCAAGCCATTGATTCGAAAATAACTTCCTATAGGCTTGCAAGTCAAGCGTAATCACCTGCCCGAATGCCAGCGATTGCTCTCATTATCTATGATGGCTTGGACCGAAAAATGGAAGCTTCCACCGCACTCGGCCACCTTTAGTTCCGTCAATCACCTGGATCGAGCGGAATGGGCGCGCCCTGCCCCTTCGCTTCCGGCCACTGGACAATAGTGATCGCGGCCAGCACCAGCACGATTCCAGCGGCCTGTAGCGAATTCATACTTTCACCCAGCGCTATGGCCGCAATCGCGATGGCGAACACTGGCTCCAGACAACTGGCAACAATTGCGTTGGTGGGTTCCAACAATTGCAGTCCCACATAATAAAGTGAAAGCGGCAGCAGCACGGAGACGATGGAAAAGAAGAAGAGAAATAGCCATTGCAGGCCCGTCAATTGCAGCGCGAGCAGCTTCCACGGCGGGTTGATCACCAGCCAAAACAAACTGGCGGTCAGAGTGGTGTAGAGCAGCACAGTCCAACGGTCGCGCTTCTGCAGGATATGGTGTCCCCACACATTCGAGAAGGCGAAGGTTAGGGCGGAGAGAAACGCCGCGCCCAACCCCAGTCGATCGAGAGGAAGCTGGCTCCCAAATATATTGATGACCAGCGCGCTGCCCGCCACCGCCAACCCCACCGCCGCCAGACGCCTCAGCGTGGGCCATTGCTTGCCTCGCGCGGCCAGATAGAGCAGCACCCATACCGGCGCCGTGTACTGTATAACGATCGCTGTAGCCACATTGGTTCGCTCGATGGCCAGGTAGTAAAAATAGTTCGTCGCGGCCTGTCCAATCAGTCCATATACGATGATGTTGCCGGCTTCACGTCCGGAAATACGCAGGCTGCCGACCCCGCGCCACGCAAGCATGATGGGAAATAATATGAGAAACGTAATGCTGGTGCGCGTCTGCGAGATGAGCAGTGCGTCAATCGGCGGCAGCGACTCGCCGCCGGGCAGCAGCCGACCCGTAAACGCCGCGCGGCCCAGCGTCGCAGACACACCCCAGCAGAAGGTCGCCGCGGCAATATAAGCGTATCCCCGAAGATGGTAGTGCTGGCTCGTCAAATGATGATCCGTTTACCCGGAATTTCGCATCCATTTTCCTGCCGAGGTTCAAGCAAGTTTTCTAGTGTACTCCGCTTTCGTGGATAATACTGCGGCGCGGGCCGGTTCGGTAATGGTCTAGATTGAACCTTGATCGCCAAACTATTGATTGTCAACCTGAGCGCTGCGAAGGATGACAATCCATTAATCGATCTCTCCTGTCGGAGACAAGCGGCATTCCGCGGTATGCTGTAAAATTGTTTTACTTGAATCCATCTCACCGGAGCTGCAACTGCATCCATCGCTATGTCTACCAAAGAAAATTCGCCGCTCCGGCTGAGTCGAAACACGGAGAACTGCTACGTCTGCGGGCCGCAAAATAAAACGGGTCTGCACGTTCCCTTTACCCGCGATGGCGAGCGCGGCGCGCGCGGGGAATATGTGGCACAGCCGGAGCACTGCGGCTGGCCCGGCATGGTCCACGGCGGCATCGTCTTTGCGCTGATGGATGAGGCCCTGGCCTACGCGCTTTACTTCCAGGGAATGTTCGGCGTAACCGCCAAGGCCGAGACGCGCTTCCGCCAGCCGATCCCCGCCGGGGCGAAGGTGATTATTCGCGCCTGGGTGGTCGAGCAGCGCCGCCGCCTGATAACCGCCCATGCCGAAATTCGCTTGGATGATGATACGAAAACCGTGCTGGCGAAAACAGAGGCCACCATGTTTCTTCAGGAGGCGGAGCTTCCGCAGGAAGCGCCTTTCGACTCGGGCACTACGGCTTCTTAAAGGTTCGCATGAACGCGATGATATTGGTGATATCCATATCCGCAATGCCCTTCATGGCTTTCATCTTTCCCGCGCCGTCCTTCACCACTTTCTGAATTTCAGCGTCCGACTTGGACTGCACACGCGGTGAGCCGAGATGTGGGATCTCGGCCTGGAGCATCTTCGCAACACTTTCCTGCGGTGAGCCATCCGGTCCATGGCAAAGCGCGCAGCGCCGCTCGTAGATGTCCTTCCCCGGATGCGGTTTTTTGTCCGCTGCCAATGACGCTGACTGAGCAAACGTCTGCGCAACCGCCGCCGCCAACAGGCCAGCAGCAAATGTTGCATTTCTCCATTCAGCTCTCATCACCTTACCCGCCTCCGTGCAATGAACTAATTCCATTCTAGCAAGGCGATTGCCTGCGGAAAAGCCGCCTGCCCCTAAGGTCGAGACAGGTCTCCAGGCCAGGTATCCAGCGGGCAGGCAGGATTGGCTGCCCCACCTCTCGCCAACTCGGAGCGAATTCGTCGTACAATGTCGATGCCCTTTTTTAACAAAACTTAATTTGGAATGGGAGCCAATCCAAAGATGCCCCGATTGCCGCTGACACTCGCCTGCTGGGACTATGACCGCACCCGCGCTCTGCTGGAAGACCGTCTCGCCGTGGATGGCGTCGATCTGACTGGCCTCAACCTGGTGGTGGAAGAGACTTTCTTCCGTATGCTGCGGCACCGCGAGTTCGACGCTTCGGAGATGTCGCTGTCGTCATACACCATGACGCTGCATTCTGAAGACCGCCCCTTCATCGCCATCCCCGTCTTCCCTTCCCGCTCCTTCCGGCACTCCTGCATCTACGTGAACGCCGACAGCGGCATCCGCGAACCGAAGGATTTAATCGGCAAGCGCGTCGGCGTGCCAGAATACCAGATGACCGCCGCCGTGTGGATTCGCGGCATCCTGAACGAGCACTACGGAGTGCCGCTCGCCAGCGTGTCTTACTACAGCGGCGGCGAGGAGCAGCCGGGGCGTATCGAGAAATCTCCCATCACGCTGCCGCCGGATATCAAGCTGCAACCGATTCCCCATGACCGCACGCTCGCGCAGATGATCTCGACCGGCGAGATTGATGCGCTTTACACCGCTCGCATGCCTTCCACATTTTCCACAAGCGCCGCCAGCCCGGTGCGGCGACTGTTCGCCAACTATGATCAGGTCGAGCGCGAATACTATCAGAAGACCAGAATATTCCCGACCATGCATACCATCGTCATCCGCCGCGATGTCTATGAAAAACACCCGTGGATCGCACAGTCGCTCTGCAAAGCATTCACACTCGCCAAGCGCGACGCGCAACGCGAACTTACCGAGACCACCGCGTTGAAGGTCATGCTGCCCTGGCTCACCCGGCATTTGGAAGACACCCAACAACTGATGGGTGAGGATTTCTGGCCGTATGGGCTGGACGCCAACCGGCTGGTGCTCGAAACATTTCTTCGCTACCATTTCGAGCAGGGGCTGTCGAAGCGCCTGCTGAAACCCGAAGAATTGTTCGCGCCGGAGTCGCTGGAGTCATTCCGAATCTGACCGATCGCGTCGCTTTTCCAAAGGAGTTACTCAATATGCAGCCATTATCATTTTTGAAACTAGTCATCGGAGTTGCGCTGGCCGCCAACCCAATGTTCGCCCAAACGTGGCAGATGCCTCCGGATAGCGCGCGTTGCCCTTCGCATTGGGGCCAGAATGACGAACGCGGTTCGGCCAATCTTATGACGCCTCAGGCGATTCCGCGGGCCACTCGCCTGATCCAGGCTGGTGAGATGTTCGAGCTGGCCGACGTGTTATCCGCCGACCCCGCTGAGGGCTACGTCAATGCCGGTCGTGGATTCAATTTGCAGACGAAGGCCTCCGTGCCCATCCCCAATACGCGGGTTGGAAACGAAGAGTTGGTGGTGGCTGAGCTGGGCCAACTCGGGACGCAGTTCGACGGCTTCGCGCACCAGATGTGGGGCAGCAGTTTTTACAATTGCTTTCAGTATTCCCAGATCGTGTCGCGCACCGGCTTCACCAAGTTGGGAATTGAGAAAGTCGGAACGCTGATGACGCGCGGCGTGCTGATCGACGTCGCCGCGCTGAAGAGCGCCGAGCGGCTCCCGGATGGCTACGTCATCACCCCGGACGATTTGCAGCAGGCGCTGAAGAAACAGAATATCGTGCTGGAGCCTGGCGACGCCGTGCTCATTCGCACCGGCTGGGATGCGCTGCGCGG
>CAMBEY010000174.1 GCA_945865705.1 Candidatus Sulfopaludibacter sp. SbA3 | reverse complement strand
TTTCGCTAATCGTGAAGTCCTTCAGAATTGCTAAATCCCACCCCAACAGGTTCGGGCCTTGCACGGTATTTCTGCCCAGATTGCCCAAGACCCCGGAAGCCTGGAGCTGGAAGGCGCAGGGATCATACCAGAGATGTGGCGTGCCTAATTCCAAGCCGGGCACTACGGAGTTGGTGGTGGCGGCGGGATTATAGGGACCAGCAATGCCGTTGACGAAGGTGCATCCCGCTGTCGTGCCGCTGGTAGGATTATTAGAAGCTCCCGGCGCAACGCTGGGCCGCTCCTGATTGCCGAAGATGCGCGTGTTGTTGCCCGCGCGGTCAAAAGCATTCACCACCGTGAACGGCTCACCGGAGGAGTAGTTTAGCAGGCTGCTGATTCTCCAGCCGCCAAGAATCTTGTTGGTCACGCCGGAGAGTGGCTTCACCGGAATCGCGTACGAACCGTTGACGGTGAGGTAATTGCGAATATCAAATGCGGCGCGGCTGTAATCGCGGCCGCGATCTTCCGGGTCCATCGCGAAGCTGGTGATGTTCTCGAAGTCGGTGCTGCCGCCGAGTCCGGAGATTTCGTCCATGGTACGCGAGAGCTGGTAGACGAAACTCAGCGTCAAACCTTTGTCCGAGCGCTTGGTGATCTGTGCCTGGAGTGAATTGTAGTTGGAGTTGGAGTCGAACTCGCGCTGCAGCACGGCGGAGAAATTCCCGTTCCTGCGCGGCGTAGCGGCGCCCGTGAAGCACGCTGATCCGGCGACCGACCAGCACTTCTCGCCATTGATGATGGCGGTCGGCAGCGAAGTGTTCCAGTTCAGGTTGCGCGCGTTGTTGCGCGTCTGTGAGCCCAGGTACCCGAGCATGACGGAAACGTTCGACGCTACCTGCCGCTGCATCGTCAGATTGAATTGCATGGCGTAAGGCTGGTGCGGATTCCACTGGGTGATGTCGATCTGCACGTTGCTGTCATGAAGCGCGGGAGGCTGCGACAAGAGGTTGGCGCCGGCATTGGGAAATGGAATGCCGGATACGGCCGCCCCCGCCGGCCGAACAACCAGGAACCGCTGCTGGAACGGTAGCACACGGAAAGCGCCCACGCGATAGTTCAGTTGTAAGAGCTGGTCATGATAGATGCCGAATCCGCCGCGGATCGAAGTCTTGCCATCGCCGATGGGATCAAAAACTAATCCGAAGCGCGGGGCGAGGTTCTTCAGCGATGGGTTCAGGAAATAGGGGTTCCCGACAGTCACATCCGCATCGAGCTGGTTGCGCAGGTTGGCGATGCGTCCGGCAACTTCGGTCGGCGAATTCACAAACTCATAGCGCAGGCCGATATTCATGGTCAGGCGCGGAGTGACTCGCCACTCATCGGTCATATACATTCCGATCATCCACTGGCGCAGTCCGCGCGGACCGGCAAACACGTTGGCGGCCTCGTATTGATTTGGATCGCCGGCGAGAAATTCGGTGAGCGTGCGGAAATCATATTGGCCGCGGAATCGCGCGGCGGAAAATCCGTTGAACTGAATGCGCTTGGCTATGCCTCCCAGCTTCACCGTGTGCGAGCCGTTGGTGAGCGCCATGTCGTCAATATACTCGAATATATTTTGCGTCCAAAAGGCCGGATTGGTGCCGCCCGTCGAGATGCCCTGAATTCCGCTGCCGGGATTGAGAATGCCGAAACCGCGTCCCGAAATATACTCCAGCGCGTTCAACGCCTCGGGTATCACATCATCCACGGTCAGCCGTGTCCGTGTGTAGGCGATGCGAAAATCATTCACCACGCTGGCGCCGAAGATGCGCTTGTAGTTCGCCAGATAGCTTTGAATGCGCGAGTCCTGAATATTGCCCAGCAGCCCGAGGCTGGTTGGATTGGTGCGGGCACCGTCGTCGAAATAAACACGGCTGCTGAACGAATCATTATTGGTCAACTGATGATCCACGCGCGCCAGGAAGTCATCCTGATTCGTATCGGTGGAGCCTGCCCAGGAGTACTGCCCCACGCCTCCGCCAAGCCGCGCCTCGGAACCGGCCACATTGGGCAGCGGATAGATCGCCAGATAGGGGCGTACGCTGGCCGCCACCGCTCCCGCCCGCACGGCTGTATTGGGAACAACATTGGTGGACGTGTTGCCCAGCCTCTCACGAACTCCTTCAAAGCTCCCAAAAAAGAAAGTCTTGTCGCGGATGATCGGTCCGCCGAGAGTGAACCCGAACTGGTTGCGCTTGAACTCGGGCTGTTGACGACCGAAGGTGTTGTCCTCCCATTGCGCGGCGTCGAGATTGTCGTTGCGCAGGAAGTGGAACGCGGTGCCATGAAATGTGTTGGTGCCGGACTTGGTAACCGCGCTGACCACGCCCCCGGCATTGCGCCCGTACTCGGCGCCAAAGGCGCTCGTGGAAACACGGAACTCCTGAATGGTGTCGACGCCGAGCATCATGCCCGACGCACCGGCAGGCGTGGTCCCGTCCTTGCCCATCATGTCCGCGCCATCGAGCAGGAAGCTGATCTGCTGCGGGCGCGCGCCGCCGAGCGACATCTTCTCGCCGGTGCCGGCGGTGGTCGAGGGCCGCGCCGCGCGCGTAAAGATCACGCCGGGTTCGAGGACCATCAGGTTGGAAAAGCTGCGGCCGTTGAGAGGAATCTCACGGATGGTTTTCTCTTCCACTACACCGCCGACAGTGGCAGATCTCGTTTCGATCAGCGGGGCTTCGCTGGTTACGGTAACCTGCTCGGCAACGGTCCCCACTTCCAGTGTTAGATCGATGATTACATCGCCACCGATACTCAATGTGATGCCCTGACGCAGCGTGGTTTTAAAGCCGGTCATGGATGCCGCAACGTCGTAGCGCGCGGGTGGCAACGCATTGAATACGAATCGCCCTTGGGCATTGGTGGTGGACTCGCGGGCGATGCCGGTTTCGGTGTTGGTGGCGGTAACAGTCGCGCCGGGCACCACGGATTTACTGGAGTCCGATATCACGCCTTCCAGCTTGCCGCCTACCTGGGCCCGCAAGTATGGCGTCAGCAGTAGGGCCAAGGCCAAAAGGTTGATTGAGTACAAGTGAAGCTTTCCCATGAATCTCCTCCGTTACGATTTTCCGTTATGTTCACTGCCGATGAGACAGGCCACCAGGAAGGGTCAATTGGACGCTCCCGGCTACGGTCCCGCGTCCATACGGTACCGACTGAACTAAGGTCATACTAGGCGAGCAGGGAATTCAAGTCAATATGTTTTGAACAAGTTGGGAGGGGCCGTATAGGAGTCGCCGTCTAATTATTACCGGCTAGTAGTTATCAGCTAGTAATCAAACGAGTAGGTAAACTTGGCCTGCAACGAACGGTTCTTCTCGCCGCGATTGATGCCGCCGGTCTCGCGGCCTTCGTCATAGATGAGAAAGAAATCATCGCCTGGGCGGAAGATGTAGTTCAAACGGAAATGCAGCCCGGCAAAATGATCGATGTTGTCCAACTGAAAGGTGGTGCTGGTCAGCCAGCGATTGTTCAGCGCATAGTTCACGGCAAAGTTCAGGGCATGCTGCGTGAAGTCCCCGCCGGGCAGCGAAGCCTTGTCGATTTCATAATCGACTTCCAGCGACGATTGGGCATTCAGCTTGAAGTTATGAACGGTCTGAAGTTTGTACATATTGCCAGTGTAGAAACCGTAGCGGTGGCTGAAGTCGATGTTGGCCCAGTAGCGGCGCTTCGAACTGGATTGATAGCGCAGCACGTAGACGTTCCATTGATAGGGATGCGCGGGCACGACCACGCCGGGGACGATCTCGAAGTCGCGTTCGACTCGATCGAATTCATAGTCGAAGGGGATGATGCGGATCAGGCTGCCATCCTGAAAGAACACTTGTGTGATGTATTTATCGATGCGCCGGACTACGTTATTCGAGGCGTTCATCTGATAATCCCACGTCCCGGAGATTTCGAGTTGGCGGACCCAGGGAATGTTGGGGCGCGGCCGAAAGGCGATCTGCGGGCCCAGGCGATGATAGTCGGCGCGGCGGATGAAGGCCATATCACCGCGAAAGCCGGGGTCGAGCGATACGTATTCGAGGCCGAGCAGGAAGAAGTCACTGTCCCACCTGGCGTTCGCGCTCCAGGCCCAGGTCGAGCGGCTCGGCTCGTCGGACTTGGCGAAGAAGCCGTCGGCGGTGAAGTGTTGGGCAAAAGTGAAAATGGCGTCGGAGCCGTAGATGCGGTTGTAATCCGCGCTGCCGCCTTTCTCGCGGTTCATGATGAACGCGCCGATGGTGGAGCGGGAAAAAATGTCGCGGCGCAGGCGGGCCACGCTGTAGTTGCTAGCCAGAATATTTTCGCGGTCGCTGCGGAACGCTTCGGTCTGAACATTGAGCAGGCCAACGGAAAATCCGCCCAGCTTGCCTGTGATGCGGCCCCCGCCGATGATGGGGACGGGCCGCCGGTCGCGCGGCGTCAAGCCAATCGTCCGGCTATGGAACAGCCGCAGGGTTGCGGTGGTTCCGCGCGACGCCGTTCCGATGTCGAATATGCCGGAGCCTTCCTGAAAGAACTCGCGCTTCTCGGGGAAAAATAGCGGGAATCGGTCGAGATTCACCTGTAGCGCGTCCACGTCGGACTGCGCGAAATCTGTCCTATACGTCAGATCGGCGGTCAGGCTCGGCGTTAGCCGAATCTTCAAGTCTTCAATTCCAATGTCGGAGGCGTTCTTTGTTACGGTCCTGAAAACGGGCGCGGCGGGCGCGGGCCGCAGACGGTCAACGACCTGCGAAAATCCGCCGAGCACATAGGGCTTGATGCGCATGCGCAGCCCCGTTTCGATGCCCTCGATGCCGCTCAGATGGCCGGACTGCGAGATGTTCTCAAGCTGAAAGCCGCGCCGCCAATCGTTCCATATGGCGATCTCATTCTTGCGCCGGATGTCGCGCTGGATATCCAAACCCCATGTGAGTTTGCCGCCGTTGGCACTATCGGATTCCGACACGCGGACACTCTTGAAGGGTATGGCGAATTCCACGGACCAGCCGCGCTCGCTTACCGCAGAGCTAACCTCCCACCGTTCGTCCCAGCTGGTATTCACGGTTTTGCCTTCGTCGGAGATCAGCGCGTCATACGCCGTGCCCAGCGAGTTGGTGCGGAACAGGAAGGCGTTGCGATGGTCGTGATAGGTGTCCAGCACAACTGAAACCGTGTCGTCGCCGGCCAAGTCCCCATCGCGCCGCCGCTCGCTGCCGCGGATGCCCGCCGGGTTGGAGTCGGCGCAGAACACACCGATGTACAGAGTGGTCGGCGTATAAATCACCCGAACCTCGGTCGCTTCGGTAACCGGCTGGCCCTCGGCGGGTTCCTTCTGAATGAATCCGGCGGAGACTGCGGCCTGTTGCCATACGTCGTCTTCAAGCTTCCCGTCGATTACGGGTGGCGATGCGACGGCGTGGGCGGTGACGCTGCGGTGGCCATGTGCAGTTGTGGAGGATAACGACGCGGGGGAAGACGCAGGCGTAGTTTGCGCGGCCAGTTGCAACGTTGTCCACAGGCATGCGCCGGCGATCCAGCTCGCCGGGCGGGCGCACCGCGCCACTTTAGAGATCGTTGATTTCATCGAAAGAGTCATGAGTCGTATTATTTCCGCGCGACGTTCAATTATCGGGTAACCATCTGACCGCTCCTTGTATGATAGCCGAACTATTCGAGAAATAATCCGCAGAATCACAGGCGCATAAGATGTTAATCAATCGTTTTAACGAAGAATATTTGCATCCCGGTCTGATTTAGAGGATGATCCAATGGCTTGCGTGGAGAGCTTGAGCGGATTGTATCGGCTACGGATAGACTGAAGATATTTGTTGAAGTTCAGCGGCAGGTGAAGCAGCGATGGGAGTATCGATAAATAACAAACTGGTACTGCGTGCGATTCTACCACTGCTTGCTGGCAGTGCCGTATTGCTGATGCCCGCACCGGAGGGTTTGACTCCAACGGCTTGGCGCTACTTCGCGTTGTTCGTCGCCGCTATGACCGGCATCGCCACCGAGCCGCTGCCGCCCGCACTGCTTGGACTGGTTGCCGTGAGCATCGCTGCGGCGGCCCGGCTGGTGTATCCCACGCCGGCACAGTCGCTCAGTTGGGCGCTCAGCGGATTCGCTAACTCCACCATCTGGCTGATCTTTGCTGCCTATATGTTTGCCGCCGGCTATTCGAAGACGGGCCTCGGTCGGCGCATCGCTCTACTGCTGATTCGCGCGATGGGCCGCAGCACGCTGGGGCTGGGCTATGCGGTGGCGTTCTCCGACGGACTAATCGCGCCCTTCATGCC
>CAMBEY010000173.1 GCA_945865705.1 Candidatus Sulfopaludibacter sp. SbA3 | reverse complement strand
ACCCTGTAAGGGTCGCACAGGCCGGTGCGCGCGCGGGCAACGGAACGAGTGCGACCCCTTCAGGGTCGGGCCGTTTGGGGGAAAGGGTTCCGGGGGCGATGCCCCCGGCTATCCTGTGTATCCCCTGCGGGGATGAAGGCGAAGAAATTTACGGACGACGGCGCGGTGGGCCGGAGCGGGATGGCGGGCGACCAGGTCCACCGGACGGGCGGCGCGGTGGCGCTGTCGGACGTGAGCCGGTTGGCCGAGCGCCAGTCGCACCCGATGAACCCGGACGTGGGCTGAATGGACGCGCGCCGGTTGGTCGTGCTCCCGTTGGGCGTGATGCGAACGGACGCGAACCGGTTGGGCGATCGCCAGTCGGACGGGATGCAGACGGGCGGTCGTTGAACGGACGCGCGCTGGTTGGCCGTGCTCCGGTGGGGCGTGATGCGAACGGGCGTGTGCTGGTTGGGCGATCGCCAGTTGGACGGGATGCAGCCAGGCGGTCGTTGAATGGACGCGAGCCGGTTGTCCGTGCTCCTGCTGGGCGCGATGGGAATGGGCGCGAACTTGCTGGGCGCTCGCCGGTTGGGCGTGGCGTGAACGGGCGTGGACTGGTTGGGCGTTCGCCAGTCGGGCGCGCTCCCGTTGGACGAAATGAATCCGGGCGGGGGCTGAATGGCCGCGCACCGGTTGGCCGTGCTCCGGTGGGGCGCGATGAAAACGGACCTGAGCTTGTGGGGCGGTCACTCGAGGGCCGCGGCGAATCCGTGCGCGGACTAAACGGACGCGCTCCGGTGGGGCGCGATGCGAACGGGCGTGAACTGGTTGGGCGATCGCCAGTCGGACGGGATGCAGCCAGGCGGTCGTTGAATGGACGCGAGCCGGTTGGCCGCGCTCCGGTGGGGCGCGATGGGAACGGGCGCGAACTTGCTGGGCGCTCGTCCGTTGGGCGTGGCGCAAATGGGCGTGAGCTGGTTGGGCGATTTTCAGTTGAACGTGATGGTGCCGGTCGTGTGTTGAATGGACGTGCGCCGCTCATCGGACGCTCACTCATCGGACGTGGTGTAAACGGGGTGGCGGCTGGACGCCCGACGTAGGGGCGGGTGGCGGTCCTTGGCGGAGCGGATGGCCGCGGTACCGCGGGTGTTGCCCGAATCGCGCGCGGGAATTTAGGCGCGCTGGCGGTGCGATTCTTTTCGCCCATCATGAGTTGGCGGACTTCGCCGGGCATCAGATGGCGAAACTCGCCGGGCTTCAGCAGACCCAGGCTGAGGCGGCCGATGCGCACGCGGCGCAGCTTGCGCACGGGATGGCCCACCAGCTCGAACATGCGGCGGATTTGGTTCTGCCGCCCCTCTTGCAGGATCACTTCATACCACGGGTTGCCGTCGTCCTTCTCCGACTTCGCTTCCGCCGCGCGCGGATTTCGACGCGCATCTTTCGCGGCATACAGTTTCTTGTTCGGCTCGCGCCAGTCTTCGCCGCGGCCTTGCGAAGGTAGCGCGCTGATTTCGGAGGGCAGAGTGCGGCGGCCGTCCATCATGATGCCTTTGCGCAGGTTGGCGAGCGCCTCGGGCGAGGGCGTGCCATGCACCTTGGCCATGTAGGTTTTGTTGATGCCGTAGCCGGTGGCCAAAATGCGGTTGGCGAACTCACCGTCGTTGGTGAACAGCAGCAAGCCTTCGCTATGGAAGTCGAGGCGTCCGACTGGATAGATGCGTTCCTTGATGCGCGAAACGAACTGCATCACGGTGGGCCGGCCCTCGGGATCATCCGTGGTGGTTACACAGCCGCGCGGCTTGTTCATCATAATAAAGACGGGCGAGGCGGCGCTGCGCAGCGGCTTGCCGTCCACAATAATTTCAGAGTAAGCCGGGTCAGCCTTCGCGCCCAGCTCGTTGACGATGTCGCCGTCCACGCGGACGCGGCCCGCGGTGATCAACTCTTCGGCGGCGCGGCGGGAACACACACCGGCGGCGGCGATGATTTTCTGCAAACGTTCAAGAGGCATGGGAGTCGCTATCTGCCGAATCGTTCTGGTCTTCGGCCTTTGTCTCGGAATCGGAACCGTCCTCGCCGGCATCGGCCAGCGCGGAAGTGGCTTCACCGCGTGTGAATCCGCCGTCAACATTTTCTTCAAGAGGCAGTGTGGGCTCGCCGATGTCGCCACCTAGCTCTCCAAATGATGCCTTCAGCACCGCCTCGAACTCTTCCATGCTGGGCAGGTCGGAGACGCTGCCGAGTCCGAACTGGACTAGAAACTCGCGCGTGGTTTTGTAGAGAATCGGTTTGCCGATGACGTTCTTGCGTCCGGCGGTGTGGATGAGTTTGCGGTCGAGCAGTGTCTTCAGTACTCCGGTGCCCTGCACGCCGCGCACGGCTTGAATCTCCGGCGCGGTCAGGGGCTGACGATAGGCGATGGTGGCCAGCGTCTCGAGCGCGGCCATCGAGAGGCGCAGCGGCGGCGCTAGACTTTTCACAAAGCGGCGCACCGTGTCATGATGCTCCGGCTTGGTGAACATCTTATAGCCGCCGGCGATCTCGCGGATTTCGATGCCGCGGGCGTCCATCTGATACTCTTGCTGAAGCTGCGCGATGGCCCGGATGACGGCGGTCCGCGTGGCGGCTCGCGCTTTCTCGATGTCGCCTGCGTCTGAAGTGTTATCGACGGCCTTGGCGATCTGCTCGACCGAGACGGGTTCGCTCGCGACGTAGATGATGGCCTCAATCGCGGACTTCAGGCTGCGGTCGGCGGACGAAGCGTCGGCTTCGCTCTGTGTCTGCTCCGGCACATTCTGTTGGCTATCCGGCATCAATTCTTCCATAGTCATGTCACTCATGCTGTCTTGCGGTCTCCACCAAATTCCTGATTCAAAGTTAGGTTAACGTGTGTCGACCGTTACCGCTCCATAAAGGTCGCGGCTCGGACGAACAACATCAGCGATAATCGCCGCCACTGCCTTCCTGCAAACTGGCGACGGCGCTGGAAAACTGGCGGTGCTTGCGCAACTCGATCTCGCCGAACAGTTCGCTCTGGCGCACCGCGATGGCTTGTAGTCGCACCAGTTCGAGCAGAGCGAGGAACGTGGCCACGACCGCATCGCGCGAGCGCAGTCCATCCAAAACTTCCTTCAACGGCACCGGCGTCGCGCGCGCGGCGAGCAGGTCGCAGAGTGTGCGCATCATCTCGGCCACGCTGACCTGCTCTTCCGGTATATCGAGCAGAGGGCGAACCTTGGCGCGATCAATCACTCCCTGAAAAGCCTTCACCAGATCGTGCAGTGAGACAGCAAGGCTGGGCTCGTCACCGGGTCCATCCTCTGAAGAGAGGAACTCGCGCAACCCCGGCGAAGACCAGCTTGCCGCCTGCACAATTTGCTTCTGCTGCAACATCGCCGCCGCCTGCTTGAACTTTTCGTGCTCCAGAAGTTGATAGACCAACTCCTTGCGCGGATCGTCATCCTCGTCGCCCTCGTTGGGGTCGGGAGGCAGCAGCATCTTCGACTTGATCTGAATCAACGTGGCGGCCATCACCAGAAAATCACCGGCGACTTCCGTATCCAGCTTCTCGATGTTGGTGTGAACATATTCGAGATACTGCCCAGTGATGGTGGCGATGGGAATGTCGTAGATGTTGATCTCCTGCTTGCGGATCAAGTCCAGCAGCAAATCAAGCGGCCCGGCGTACAAATCGAGATTGACGTTCAGCGACGAATCCATAGTTGTTCTTCGAACTAACCCCTACTTGGCATCATGCAATGTCATTCCGAGCGCCGCGAGGAATCTGCTTTTTATTCATCATCACGGAACAGCGGATTCCTCGCTACGCTCGGAATGACAACGATGCAGGATAACTACGAGTGAAGCAGAGAGGGCTGCTTCAAATTCATGGCCGCGCGGACTTCTTCCATGGTGGCCGCGGCGGTGATGTGCGCCTTTTTCGAGCCTTGCTCCAGCACGTCCCAGACCTGGTCGGGCTGCTGTTCGATCTTGCTGCGGCGTTCGGTGAATGGCGCAATCCACTGCGCGAGATTTCCGGCCATCTGCTTTTTGCAATCCACGCAGCCGATGCCGGCGCGGCGGCATTCGGTGTTGACGGTGTCTATGGTCTCCTGGGGCGAGCAAAGTTTGTGGAGTCCGAAGACGGGGCAGACGTCCGGGTTGCCGGGATCAGTGCGCCGCTGGCGCGCCGGGTCGGTCAACATGTTGGAGACCTTGGAGCGAATCTCCGTCTCGGTGTCGCTGAGGAAGATGGCGTTGCCGTAGCTCTTGGACATCTTGCGGCCATCGGTACCCAGCAGGCGTGGCGTGGGCGTCAGCAGCGGCTGCGGCTCGGGGAAAACCGGCCCGTAGAAATTGGCGAAGCGCCGGCAAATCTCACGCGTCAGTTCGATGTGCGCCACTTGATCGGCGCCTACCGGGACGAACCCGGCCTTGTAAATCAATATATCCGCCGATTGCAGCACAGGGTAGCCGAGGAAGCCGTAGGTGCCGAGGTCCTTGTCCTGAATATTTTCGCGCTGCTCCTTGTAGGTGGGAGTGCGTTCCAGCCAGCCGAGCGGCGTGATGAGAGAGAGCAGCAGGTGCAGTTCGGCGTGCTCGGGCACGCGCGATTGCTGGAATATCACGGCCTTTGCAGGGTCCACTCCGACGGCGAGATAGTCGGTTACGGAGTCCAGAATGAATTGCTGCAGCCCGCTGGTGTCGGCGTAGTGCGTGGTGAGCGCGTGCCAGTCGGCGACGAAGAAATAACAGTTGTATTTCTTTTGCAGCTCAATCCAGTTGGCTAGCGCGCCGACCAGGTGGCCGATGTGAATTTTGCCAGTAGGGCGCAGTCCGCTCAAGACACGAGCGTTGGCCGGGACAGCAGGCGTCGTTGATGGCACGGCTAGGGGTGTGGCTGGCGGCACGGCTAAAGGTCTCTCCCGAGATGGCACAAGTTGTGAGGGCTACGCCGGATCGCATTTCGAGGCGCCTGTCCATTATACCGGCGAATTGCCTGCGGCTATAGCGAGAAGTGGCGTCAAACGCCGGCGTAGAGCAGATAGTTGAAGAAGCGTATGACTGGACGGTAGAGCACGCCCAAGTCGAGAAAGCGCATGGCGGCCAGCAGCAGCAGGAAGCCGAAGGGGCGCAGCTCGGCATACATTGCTTGCAGACTGTCCGGCAGGAAGCCTTCCAGAATGTGGCTGCCATCGAGGGGGGGAATGGGCAGCAGATTGAAGATGGCCAGAATGACGTTGATGTACAGGGCCATGTCCAGCAGGATGGTCAGCGGATAGAGCATCGACTCTTCAGGAATGTTCGTTCCCGCGGTCAGCAGTACAATCTTGTAGATGATCACGACGGCAAAGACGATCAGGAAGTTGCTGATGGGGCCGGCGGCGGAGACCAGCATGTTGTCGCGCACGCGATTGCGTAGGCGCAGCGTGTTCATAGGAGTGGGCTTGGCCCAGCCGAACAGCGGCGCGCCCACCAGCATGGCCAGCGCAGGCACCAGCAGGGTGCCGATGGGGTCGATGTGGCGGATGGGGTTGAGCGAGATGCGCCCCAGCAGGCGCGCGGTGTCGTCCCCAAAGTAGCTGGCCGACCAGGCGTGCGCGGACTCATGCACGCTGATGGCGAACAGGAAAACGATGATCTGGAAAATTATTTCGACGACTTCGCGGTCCACTCATTCTCCTGGTGCGCAACCCTTGTGCGTAACCGGAATGGTAGCACACCCATTTCCATCCGGAGTATATTGAACGATTGCGTGGTAGTGGGTCAGTTTGGAAAATAGTCATCCTTCGCCGCGCTCAGGACGACAGTCCTCCATTACGCGGTGAGCGGGAAAGAAGTTAAATGGCAAGCGTACACGATCAACATCTACTTGCGGTCGAAACCAGCTCGGGACACGGCAGCATCGCGCTCGTGTGTTATCGAGAGAAGGATGGGACGGGTGTCAGTGAGCTGCTGGAGCAGGCCGACCTATCGGCCGAGCGGACTGGCACGGCGCTGCACGATGAGATTGCCAGCTTGCTCGGACGCCATCATCTGTCTACGGCGGATATGGCAGGCTACGCTGTCTCGATTGGTCCCGGCTCCTTTACGGCCATCCGCGTGGGCGCGGCGGCGGTGAAGGGCTTTGCCGAAGTGCATGGCAAGCCGGTGGTGGCCGTCTCCACGCTGGAGCTGATTGCCCGTGCGGCTGAAGAGCTGCCCGATTCTGATGATTCAGCCGCGGCCACGCCGGTGGTTTGGGTGCCCATCCTTGACGCTCGCCGGGCGCAAGTGTTTGGCGCGATCTACGAGAGAGCCGGAGAGCAAATGAAATTGGTGGGGGCGGAAAC
>CAMBEY010000172.1 GCA_945865705.1 Candidatus Sulfopaludibacter sp. SbA3 | reverse complement strand
AGCGTGCAGCCAAAGTTCATGCCAGGTCGTGACATTAAACCGAGTGACAGCGCCAGCGTGTCCGCTTGCTCACGCGCGCGGCTCTGTGACGCGTGAGGTTAACCGTTGCGGAGTTCGTTGAGGACCAGGCGGGAGATTTCCTTGAGCGTCTCGAAGACGCCTTCGCCCTTGTAGGCTACCGCTTCAATGACTGACTCATCCTTGCGGCACAGTTCCTTCTTGAGGACATCCACGGGCAGCGCGTTGGGCAGGTCGCGCTTATTGAGTTGCAGGACGTAGGGCAACTTCATCAGATCGTAACCGTGCTCTTGAAGATTCTCGACCAGGTTGTCGATGCTTTCAAGATTCGCTTCCAGGCGCTCCTCCTGCGAGTCGGCGACAAACACCACGCCATCCACGCCGCGCAGGATCAGCTTGCGACTGGCATCGTAGAATACCTGTCCGGGAACGGTATAGAGGTGGAAGCGCGTCTTAAAGCCGCGTACCGTGCCCAGGTCGAGCGGCAGGAAATCGAAGAAGAGCGTGCGGTCGGTTTCCGTGGCCAGCGAAATCATCTTGCCCTTGTTGGGAGCCATCTCGAACACCTTCTCGAGATTGGTGGTCTTGCCTCCCAAGCCGGCGCCGTAATAGACCAGCTTGCAGTTGATTTCCTTGGCGGCAAAGTTAATAAAACTCAAACGGACTCCAGTAAGTTCCCTGAAAAGGATAACTACCGCTACGCAACACTAATGAATGCCAGATTACACCATCCTGCCCGCTTATATCACGGAGAATTTGCCCCGTACAAGTCACCAAAGCGGTTCAAGCCCCAGCGAATCAAGCACTCATGATTCCATACAGGCTTCGCCCAACCGGCTCTTGCGGACGCTCACTTCCGCCTGCGAATGCTGACTTCATAGTCCTGGCCTTCTTCCAACGCCGGCAAGGGAGCAACCGGCCGGAGGCACCCGGCTTCCGCGACTGCAAAAAAGCTGATCACCGGCTCCGGGGCGTTGGCAATAGGACGGGAGAGGGGACGCAGTGGAGCTGCCGGAGTCGTGGCAATCTGCCCAAACCCGCCGGAGCGCGCGCGGTCCATCGCCAGATTGGCCAGCCGGTCGGCATCGGCGTTGCGTTCCCTCGGCACGTGGTGGATGGAAAACCGTGGAAATCCAGAGGCCAGCCGCTTCACCTGATCGAAGATCGGCTTCAGGTCCGGACTCTTGACCTTGTAAACACCCTGCATTTGCCGGACAACCAGCTCGGAGTCGCAGTAAACTTTCACGCCGCGTGCCTGGTGCGCCTTGGCATATTCGAGCGCGGCAAGCAGGCCGCGATACTCGGCGACATTGTTGGTCGCGATGCCGATGAATTCAGATAGCTCGGCGATGGTCGCCCCCGCGGGGTCCCGCACCATCGCTCCATATCCCGCCGGCCCAGGATTCCCGCGCGATCCGCCGTCCACATGAAACACCAGTTCCGCAGACCCGCCGCGGCCCGGATTGGCAGGGTCAAAACCTAGCAAAGCCTGACTCATAATGTCGGATACTCGGAGAGAGCTTGTTCGCGGGCGAGTTTGGCGGCCTCGGGATCTTCCGGAGCGTTCTCTTCCACATTTCCAGGCACGGCTTCAGGGGCAAAGTACAAAATGCGGTCGCAGCTCTCGCAATGGACGATCACCTCGCCGGATAGCACCTGGCTGACGGCATGCGGCCGCATGTGAACATGGCAGGCAGAGCAGCAACTCCCCTTGACGATCGGCACCACGGCCAGCCCTTTGCGGACCTTCAACACATGCTCGTAGCGCTCGAATTGACCGATCTCGATTCCAGTCTTCAACTCTTCCCGACGCTGGCGATGGGCCAGCAACTTTTTTTCGTCTTCCGCCTTGCGCGCGCGCGCCTCGGCCACCTGCTTGGTGACCTCGACGCGCTCCACGGCCAGACTGCGCTCGGCTTCCTTCAGCCTGGCGTCGAGCGACTCGGAAGCTTCCATCTCCGCCAGAATCTGATCCTCTGTCTGACGAATCTGCTGCTCGTGATACTCCACTTCGTGCAGCAGAGCTTTGTACTGTTCGTTGGTTTTCACCTGAAGCGATTGCGACTTGAAGTGCGAGATTTTCTCGCGGAAGGCGGAGATGTCGCCCTCGCGCTTGCGGCGGCTCAATTGATTATCGGCCAGCGCCTTCTTGTCGGCCTCGACGCGCGCCACGTGCTGCGCCAGCGTGGCCTCAATCTGGGCCACTTCGCGCGGCAGCCGGTCGATCTCGGCGACCAGATCGCGGATCACCAGGTCCAGTTGTTGCAGCTCGACAAGGCGTTGCAGAATGGTGTTCATTGGAGGCATTGGAGACATGTGAGGTACGAATACCCAACCGTTCGTGAAGGATCGCCGCGGAACACCACAAGTTCAGAGTTCCGACCGGGCCTTCATGTTACCACAAACCGCATCAGTCCATTATTAGGCAAGAGTCAGGCCAGTATTCAGCGGGCAACGCGCAACGGGATGAGGCTGGAAAGCGTCCCGGTTTTCCCAAGGCGCGGCCAGCCTAATCTGTTGTAGCATTGGACGAGAGAATCCGTGGTGAGTGAGCAGCAGTTTCAGTTCGAGTGGGATGAACACAAGGCAGCCGCCAACCTGCGAAAGCACGGGGTGTCGTTCGAGATTGCTTGTACGGTCTTCCACGATGCGCGTCTCCTCACAGCTGCCGATCTGGAGCATAGCAAGATCGAAGAGCGCTGGTTTTCAGTTGGTTCCGCCAGCAATGGTACGATTCTTTCAGTCGTTTACCTTTGGTCGGTGCCTGAACCGGCAGTGATAGAGATACGAGTTATCTCTGCCCGCAAAGCGACAGAGACGGAAATCCGCTTCTATTTGGAGGGTGCATGACGAATCGACCCATCAAAAATGACGACATGCCGGACGAGATAGACTTTCGCGGAGGCTCGCGCGGTCTGCATCACATCCCGCCTCAATCTAAGGTCTTCATGCCCGCTTCCATTGAGCGCAGCGTGTGGGAATATTTCTCGGTTAAAGCCGATCAAAAGGGTATGGAGCTTTCGGAACTTCTGACCGAAGTCCTCAAGCGCGATATCGAGATTAACGAAGCGCTCAAATAGCTCCGCCTCCAGCTAGCTTCTCGATCCTGCCGAATCGTCCCGCCTGCCCTCGGGTTTCCAAAGCAGGAGATAGCCACCAGCTCCTCAAAATCAAGCATCAGTTAAAACGTTCGAACCGGCCTTTCCTCCCTACAAAATAATCTTATTGTTTGCAAGAGAGGACTCTGATATTATGTAGGACATGGAAAACAAAAACGTACTTCCACCCCTTCCCGCAACAGAACGGTTGATTCTCGAACTCCTTGTTGGGTGCAGTAGGGAGCAATATGGGCTTGAGTTGATCGAAGCCTCTGGTGGTCGCCTCAAGCGAGGATCGATCTACGTTACGCTGCAGCGGATGAGCAAAAAAGGATTAGTGGAATCACGCGAGGAGCCAAGGCCCGCGCCGGAGATTGGCATTGCGAGGCGACTGTACACCGCAAGCGGTTATGGCCTCCGGGTACTCAGAGCCTACGCGACAGCAGAGTCCGCCTTCAATATGGAGGTGAGCACATGCTGACGCTACAAGACATATATGAACTTGTCACCTATGAACTGGTCACCGGAAACCCCATGATCGGGATTATCTCCATCGTCATCACCGTCGGGGCCGTTGAATTAGTTCGCTCCGGCATCCGCACCCGACTCACCGTTATAATTGCCACCGCTATCGCTATCACCGGTTCCTTCGCCTTCGGCATCACCGTCGGTAACACCCTCTTCAGCGGAATCGCCATTGGTTTCGGCATCGCAAGCGTTCTCGCATTCGCCGATATTTACGTCATTGGCCTCGCCCACGGCCTCGCCCGCTCCCGCTTCACTGCCCGATCCTCCGTTAAGTGCCCTCCCGGGAACTTACTGCTGAGATTGGCAAACAGCATTTGTCGGAAAGCAACTACGGAGATGGTGAATCTGATGGTGGCCGACATGCGCGTGGAGCACTTTGAGGCGTTGAAGGAACACCGTAGAGTCAAGGCTCAGTGGATTCGGGTACTTCACTATTTTTCGATTGCACGTGCTCTCACTGTTGATCGGCTGATCGGCGCTGCACTCAACTACTTGATTGGGGTCTTTCGCGCGGGGAAGTCGTAGCGCTCGGTGTGCCGTGATGACCCTCGATCAGGCGGCACGCAGGCGGGAGACTCGCAGTTTGCTGCGGTTTCGTTCGGCGTGCCACAAGTCATATTGGAGTTGCTGATTCAGCCAGCTTTCCGCGCTGGTGCCGAAGGCGATCGACAGGCGGACGGCCATCTCCGGGCTGATCCCGGCGCGACCATTCAGAATGCTGGACAGTGTTTTCCTGCTGACGCCCAGCGAGCGAGCGGCGTCCGTTACCGTCAGCTTCAGCGGCTCCAGGCAGAGTTCTCGCAGCACTTCGCCGGGATGCGGTGGATTGTGCATCTTCATAATCTAGTCCTCAATGATAGTCCTCGTAGTCAACGTGATTGACAGACTTGCCGGAGAAACTGCCAGAGAATCGGAATGTCACTCGCCAATTGCCGCTGACCTTTACGGCCCACGTGCCCTTGCGCGCGCCTTTTAACTCGTGCAATCCCAAGCCCGGAAGATTCATGTCCTGGGCGCTGACAGCTACATTCAACCGACCAAGAATTAATCGAAGCCGGCCGGCATGCTTGGGTTGGATTCCCGACAATGCGCCAGCGATAAAGAAACGCTCCAATCCCTTATGCTTAAATCCGGTAATGGCCACATCATTGAGCGTAACCTATGTCGTTACGGGTGGCAACTGGAAAATCGTGGACAGACGCGACGTTTTTCATCGCTTTCGACCTTCAAAAGCGTCTTAGTGGTCAATGTGGGGGACGTCGCGGCCATCCGTATAATCCAGCAGGACGGCGCACGCGGCGGCGGCGAAGCGGCGGTAGCCGTCGTCGGTGGGATAGCCGATGTGCGGTGTGAGCACCACGTTGGGGAGTTTCGTCAGCGGGTGGTTGGGCGGGAGCGGTTCCTGATCGAACACGTCGAGGCCGGCGCCGGCGATGCGCTTTGCGGTGAGCGCGGCGATGAGCGCGGGTTCATCGACGATTGGCCCGCGCGCGGTGTTGATTAAATATGCGGTGGGTTTCATCAGCGCCAGGCGGCGAGCGTCGAGCAGGCCGCGCGATGTGGGTGTGAGTGACGCGTGAATCGAGACGACATCGGACTCGCGCAGCAGATCGTCTAACTCGCAGCGCTCGGCTCCGGCGGCTTGCGCGGCGGCGGCGGTGAGATTGCGGCTCCAGCCGAGCACGCGCATCCCAAACGCCAGCGCGATA
The DNA here is from genome assembly GCA_945865705.1 of Candidatus Sulfopaludibacter sp. SbA3. GTDB lineage: Bacteria > Acidobacteriota > Terriglobia > 2-12-FULL-54-10 > 2-12-FULL-54-10 > SHUM01. The sequence goes on along the minus strand of CAMBEY010000172.1, from coordinate 1,073 downwards.
CGCGCGACGTGGCTGCCGACTTGGCCGAGGCCGACGATGCCCAACGTCTTGCCGTGCAGCACCGGCGTCGAGGGCGTGGTCCACTCGCCGCGGCGCACGGCAGCGTCGCTTGCGGGGATATGGCGCATCACGGCGAGGGCTAGCGCGATGGCCAGCTCCGCCGCGCCGATGGAGCCGCCCGCCGAGGCTTTGGCGATGGTGATGCCGCAATCCTTGGCGGCGGCGAAGTCGATGTGGTTGGCGTGATTGCCGGTCTGCACGATGAGGCGCACGCCGGTGAGTAGCGCCAGCAGTTCGCGCGTGAAGCGGGTGCGTTCGCGGTTGGCGATGAGCGCGTCGCAGCCGCGTAGCGCGGAGGGGTCGCCGAACGGCGCGGTGAAGATATGCACGTCGATGGGATGGCCGTCTTTATCGACATGCTCGCGCAATCGGCGCACGCCGTCGGTGGAGTCCCACGCGTTGTGAATGTCGTCGAGAATGGCGATGCGCATCAATCCAGTCCCTAATGTTCAGGTGACAGTGCCGCGTGACAGTGCCGCTCGCTTACGCGCGCGGCACTGTCACGCAGCGGCACTGTTAAACCTACCCGAACAGAATCCAGCACAATACCGCGCCGACTACCGACATGGACAGGCCCCAGACAAGCAGACCGTTGAATAACTTCCGCACGTCGGTGCCGGGCGCGGCGCCGGCGATATAGAGTGCGCCGACTGTCGAGAGAGACGACAGGTCGACCAGGCTGGAGCCGACATTCATCGACCACGCGATACTGAGCGGCGGTATGCCGCCGAGCTTCTGCGCCAGATCGGGCACCATCGGCAGAAACGCGGGCAGCACCACGCCGGAGGTGCTGCTGTATACCGACACGATGCCGGTGCCGAAGGCCACCACCGCTTCCACTGATCCAGGTGTCGAGACGTTGGCGATGAAGCTGGTGATCAGCGCGAGGCCCTGCACTTCCTGCATCAGCGCGATCAGCACGGTAACGCCCGTTACCATCAGAATGACGCCCCAAGGCATGCGCTGGATGGCTTTCGACTCCTCCACCGTGCGCAGCAGAATCAGCGACGCGG
>CAMBEY010000171.1 GCA_945865705.1 Candidatus Sulfopaludibacter sp. SbA3 | reverse complement strand
CGAATGCCTTTTTCGCCACGGTGGAGTTCGCGCTGGTCAGCGCGCGGCGCACCTGGCTGCAACAGAAGGCCGCGCAGGGCGACTCGCGCGCCGAGACGGCGCTGCATCTGATCTCCAACATGAACAAGGTGGTCAGCGGCACGCAGGTGGGCATCACCATGACCAGCCTCGCGCTAGGCTGGGTAGGTGAGCTGACGCTGGCTCGCGTGCTGACGCCCATACTGGCGCCGCTCGAACAGAATGCCGTCTGGCTGGTGCATACGCTGGCCACGGCGATGATGTTTATCATACTCACCTTTCTGCACGTGGTGCTGGGCGAGCTGGTGCCCAAGCAAGTCGCGCTAGGACGCGCTGAGCGGCTATCGTTGCTGATCGCGTGGCCCATGCACGTTTTCCTTAAGATCGCCAGCGCGCCGCAGGCGTTGTTGCACGCTTGTTCCTACGCCATTGCGCGGCACCTGGGCGCGTCCTCCACCGGGTCTCACGCGCACAGCTATTCCGGCGAAGAGCTGAAGCTACTGGTAACAACCAGTTACCGCAGCGGCGCGCTGCCGGCCTATCAGCAGGAGATGATCCATAACGTGATCGACCTCAGCGAACTGGCCGTGCGCGAGATCATGATCCCGCGCACCAACATTGTTTCCATTCCGGTGCAGTCGAGCCTGGAAGATGTGATCCGCAGGGTAACGGAGGATCTGCATTCGCGGCTGCCGGTTTATGAGGATTCACCCGAGCACATCATCGGCGTGCTATACGCCAAGGATCTTTACCGCGTGTGGCGTGAGCAGGAGTGGCTGCAACGAAAGGGAAAGAGCCTTGACTCACCGCGCGAGTTTTCTCTGCGCAGCATGGTGCGTGAAATCTCCGTGGTGCCGGAGAACAAGCCCATCGACGAACTGCTGCAGGAGTTCCAACAGAAACGCAGGCACATGGCCCTGGTGGTGGATGAGTTTGGCAACACCGTGGGCCTGGTAACCATTGAGGACGTGCTGGAGCAGATCGTCGGCGAGATTGATGACGAGTATGACTGGACACAACAGCAGGGCCGCCGGCTCGGCGCGCATACGCTGAGGCTGGACGGCAACCTCAGCTTGCTCGATCTGGAGAATCAATATGAAGTGGAGCTGCCGCGCGATCTCGGCTTTGAAACCATGGCCGGATTCGTTTTGTATCAGCTAGGACACATCCCGGCCAAGGGAGAATCATTCCATTGGGGGCCGTGGCAGGTTACGGTAAAGGAAGTGGAGCAGCACCGCGTGGCGCGCGTGGAGATGAAGCGCGTGGAGCCGGCCGCCGCTCCGCCGGAATCAGCCGCCGGGAAGCCGTAGCATTGGGTCTTTTGGATGCGCGCGGAGCGACCTGGTTGCCAGGAACATCGAATTCAGTTACAGGCCTGACCGAGACGAGGATTCATCGCATGGAGATGCTGGACCCAAGACAGTGGCTTCCCTGGCTCATCCGTGTGCGCATCTTCATCATCTCCTTTCTGTTGGGCATTCAGCTCATCCTTCAGCAAGCGGGCAGCGTACAGGGCCTGATTGTCGTCCAGGTTCCGCTGCCCTACTTCCTCGCGATCATCGTTTTCTGGTATGTGCTGGCGCTGATCTTTCATATCCTTCATAAGATCAATGTGGATGGCGGCGTGCAAGCCAACCTGCAGATGATCCTCGACTCGGTGATGGTGAGTCTGATCGTTTACATCACCGGGGGCGTCGATAGCTTCTTCTACTTCCTGTTTCCGGTAACCATTCTGATGAGCAGCATCGTGCTCACCCGGATGGGCACTTACCGGCTGGCCGCATTGTGTTTCGTGGAGGCCGCGCTGATCCTGCTGCTGCCGTTCGCGCAACTGATCCCTTCCCATTCCATTGAGGAACCTTCTCTGGAGTTCCTGCAATTCAAGATCGCCACCAACCTGGCGGCGTTTCTGGCCGTGGCTTTCCTCGCCGGTAAGCTGACGGATACGCTGCACCGCACCGGAGCGGAGTTGCGTAGCCGCTCGGGCCAGCTTGAAGATTTGCGCGCGCTGAATCAGGACATCGTGGAAAGCATGCGCGGTGGACTGATCACCACGGACCTCGAGGGGCGCATTCTACTGCTCAATTCGCCGGGCAAGGAAATTCTCGGGATTCCGTACGTGTCGTTGGCCGGCAAGACAGTTAATGAAGTCTTCCCCGGACTGCCGCCCGTGCACCGTTATGCAACGGAGATGGGGCGGCAGGAGATACTCTGGCAGGGGCCTAAGGGCGACAAACAGTACCTGGGATTCAGCGTCGCGCCGCTGACCCGCAACGGCGCGGTGGATGGCTTCGTCTATAATTTCCAGGACGTTACGCAACTGAAACAGTTGCAGAGCGAGATTCAATTAAAGGACCGAATGGCCGCCATCGGGCGTATGGCCGCAGCCATTGCACATGAAATTCGCAACCCACTGGCCTCCATCGCCGGATCGGTGAAACTGTTCTCGCGCATGGCCGAACTCAACCAGGACGAGCAAAAATTGATTGCCATCGTGCTGAAAGAGTCGGAGCGCTTGAACAACATCATCACGGATTTTCTGCTCTACTCGCGCGAAAAGACCTATGAAATCAACTCCGTCAACGTCGCGGAGATATTGGAAGAAACGCTCACGCTGCTGCAGAATCACCCGCAGGTCGATGCGCGCCTCCGCATTGAACGCTATATGCCGACCCATCCGGTGATCGCTTCGCTCGATGCCGACCGCATACGTCAAGTATTCTGGAACCTGGGCGACAACGCCATCAAGGCCATGCCGGAGGGCGGCGTGCTGACAGTGGAATTGCGCGTGGGCAACAAGCAGATGGAGATTCTGTTCCGTGATACCGGGATTGGCATCAGGCCCGGGCAGGCAGAAAAAATATTCGAACCGTTCCAGACTGAATTCACCGGCGGCACCGGACTGGGACTGGCAATCGCTTTTCAAATTATTCAGGCGCATGGCGGGACCATTCGCGCCGAATCGGAAGGCAAGGGCAGTACCCTGCGCATCGAGCTGCCGCTGACCATAGCGGAGAACGCGCGAGACGCTCGCACCCTGACGACACCTCTTACAACACATGGCTAATCTACTAATTGTTGACGACGAAAAATCCATCTGCGCAATGCTGGAGATCGCTTTCCGCTCGCAGGGCCATCGCGTTGACAGCGCCACCAGCGTGGACGGCGCGCTGCGCAAGCTGGAAGTTTCGCACTATGATCTGCTAGTCTCCGACATCAAGATGCCCAATGCCACCGGCCTGGATTTACTGGGCAAGGTCCATGAGACACACCCCGAAATCCCCGTGATCCTGATGACCGCGCACGGCACCACCAACACCGCGCTCTATGCCGGGCAGATGGGCGCCGCTGGCTACGTCGAAAAATCGCACGAGTTTGTGGACGACCTGAAATTTGCCGTTGAGCGCGCGCTGGAGACGCTGCGCATCAAAGACGAAAATCAGATGCTGCGGCGCGAGTTGGTAAAGGACCGCGGCCTCGACAAGATCGTCGGACAAAGTCCGCCGATGAAAGCGCTCTTCGAGCTGCTGCTCAGCGTCGCGCCCACCAACAGCACGGCGCTGATCCTGGGCGAAAGCGGCACCGGCAAGGAGCTGGTGGCACGCGCCATCCACGACCACAGTCGCCGCGCCGACCGGCCTTTCGTCACCATCAACTGCAGTGCGTTTCAGGAGACACTGCTCGAAAGTGAACTGTTCGGATACATGAAGGGCGCGTTCACCGGGGCAACGGCCAACAAAAAAGGTTTGTTTGAGTATGCGTCCGGCGGCACGCTCTTTATGGACGAGATCGGCGAGATGAGCGTGCCCATGCAGGTGAAGCTGCTGCGCGCGCTGCAGGAGCGAAAAATCCGCCCCGTCGGCGGCAACGAAGAAATTGAAGTGGATGTGCGCGTCATCGCCGCCACCAACCGCGACCTGCAACAAATGGTCCGCGAGGAAAAGTTCCGCACCGACCTCTTCTACCGCATCAGCGTTATTCCCGTGATGGTGCCGCCGCTGCGCAGCCGCCCGTCGGATATCTCCCTGCTGGCATTTCACTTTCTGGAACAGTTCCGCGCGCAGATGGGAAAGCCTGTTAGCGGTCTCACGGCGGAGTCCGTCCGTTTGCTGGAGTCATACACTTGGCCCGGCAATGTGCGCGAACTCGAAAACGCCATCGAGCGAGCCGTGGCGCTGGAACGCGGTCCCGAGATCACGCCAGATTCCCTGCCCGAGCGCGTCGTGCATGGCGGCGACTCGATGCACGTAGGCACGGGCGCGATGGACCTTCCGCGCGACGGCATCGACCTTCAGAATCACATCGAGCAGATTGAGCGTAAAATGTTGACGGCGGCCATAGTGCAGTCCGGCGGCGTGCGCACCAAGGCGGCGGACCTGCTCAAGATGAGCTACCGCTCGTTCCGCCACTACGCCAAGAAATACGGTCTTTGAAGCGCGCGAACCGAGCCGCGACCGGGAGGAAGCGGTCACATTCAACAGTTACCGGTAATCGTCCAGCGTGACCGCTCCCTCCCGGTCGCGGCTCGGTTCGCGTATCACGATCAATGAAAGTTGAATCATGGCCGAACGAAAATCCACCCCGCTGCATTCGCGCATCTTCCTCGGCCTGGCGCTGGGCGCGCTGTGCGGAGGACTGGCTAACGCTTTTGCTCCCGCCGACCGCACGGCGCTCGATTGGCTGATCAATCGCATAACCGAGCCCGCCGGGCGCATCTTCCTCCGCCTGCTGCTGATGACCGTGATCGTGCTGGTCTTCTCATCGCTCACGCTGGCCGCGGCGGGCATGGCCGATCTGCGCCGCCTGGGGCGCGTGGGCCTGAAGACGCTGCTCTACACGCTGATCGTTTCGTCCATTTCCGTGGTCATTGGACTGGCCATCGCCAACGGCCTCCAGCCGGGCAAGCGCATCGCGCCGGAGACACGCGCAATGTTGATGGAACGCTATCGCGGCGACGCCGAGCGTCTGCCTCCGCCGCCCACCACAGGTGGCTTTATTGAGAATTTAATTCCCGACAATCCCTTCGCCGCGATGGCTAAAAATCCGCCGGACCTGATCGGCATCATGATCTTCGCGCTGATCTTCGGCTCCGCGCTGATCCTGATTCCCGCGGAGCGCTCCGCGAGCGTGCTCTCTTTGCTCGAAGGCGTCTACCTGACGGCGGCGAAAATCATCGAGATGATCATGCATCTGGCGCCCTTCGGCGTCTTCGCGCTGCTGTTCACCATGACGGCGCGCTTCGGCTTCGGACTGCTGGGCAGCATGTTGTGGTACGTGCTGGCGGTGTTGGCGGGATTGGCGATTCAGCAGTTCGTGGTGTATTCGTTCATTCTGAAATTCATGGCGCGGGTCAGTCCGATTGATTTTCTGCGCAAAATTCGCTCGGTCATCCTCACCGCCTTTTCCACTTCCAGCTCTAACGCCACACTGCCCACCGCGTTGCGCGTGGCGGATGAGGAGCTGCACCTGCCGCGCGGCATCTCGCACTTCGTGCTGACCATTGGCGCCACCGCCAATCAAAATGGCACGGCGCTCTACGAAGGCGTTACGGTGCTGTTTCTCGCGCAGGTTTTTGGCGTGGATTTAACGCTGGGCCAACAGGCCCTGCTGCTGGTGATGGCAGTGCTGTCAGGCGTGGGCACGGCCGGCGTTCCCGCCGGATCGATTCCCTTTGTGATGCTGATCCTGAATCAGGTGAATATTCCAATGGAGGGCATCGCCATCATCCTGGGCATCGACCGCATTCTGGATATGTCGCGCACGGTTCTGAATGTAACCGGCGATCTCGTCGCCGCGGTCTACATCAGCAACACCGAAAAATCGGATGCGTGACGCCCATTCTCATTCTCACGCCCACTCCCGGTGCCCATCCCCACCGGCTGTCATCCTGAGCGCAGCGAAGGATCTGCTGTTTCTCTTCGTTCGAGCGCAAAAGCAGATCCTCTTCGCTCCGCTCAGGATGACAGCGGTGGGGGATTTAACTCAACGACCGCGCGCGGGCGGCTCCCCAAAATTAAATGGCTGAAGTTCTTTCGCTTCACCCAGCGCGGCGGCCTGCGAAGCAATCTTCGCAAAATCTCCCACGATGAAAATGGTCGCCTGGTCCGGCTTGAGATACTGCTTGGCCACGCGCTCAATGTCCGCCGCGGTAACAGCCTGATATCCCGCGAACTCTTTCGCCAGGTAGTCGGCGGACAGCCCGTCGAATTCCACTCCCATCACCGCGCCGAGTGAGCGCGACGGCTCCGAGTAATTGAAGACATAGCTGTAGAGGAACATCTCCTTGGCCATGTCGAACTCATTCTTCGTGATCTTCGTGGCCATCATTTTGCGAATCTCATCCAACGTGGATTGGATGGCCTGCACGGTTGATTCAGTTTTGGTCTGCGCGGCGGAGATGAAAAAATTAATGTCTCGCGTGCTGGTGGGATAC
>CAMBEY010000170.1 GCA_945865705.1 Candidatus Sulfopaludibacter sp. SbA3 | reverse complement strand
CGCGCGTCAGCAAGCGGACCCGCCCCGGTCGCCTCACCAAGCACGGGTACACGCCCAGGCGTGTCCGCTTGCTGACGCGCGCGGCTCTGTGACGCAACATAAACCAGGTTCTTCCCGTCCGGCGAAATGGCGATGGCGGGCTGATCCAGCGCGGCCAGCCGCTGACCCGGCGGCAGGTTAATCGCCACGCGGCTGACCGGCCGCGGACCGCTCGCCATCGTTCCCCCGTGGAAGCTCGACATGTTCAATGCGATCACCGCGGCGATGATTCCAGCGGCAGCGAGTCCCCATGGGATGTATTGAGTGAGCAGGCCGGCGGCGGTGATGCTGAACTGTTCGCGCACGTAGTGGACCACATGCACCGTAACCATGACGCCGTAGAGCAGCAGGAACATGGCGGAGGAGATGTTGATGGCGATGCGGAAGAAGGGTTGCTCGGAGTGCAGCCAGCGCTCGAAGGCGAACTCGACGGCGAAGCCGACCACCAGAATGATGGCGTCCTGCAGCAGGATGCGCAGCAAGGCGAAGATTTCGCCGATCATCCCGACGGTCTGGTGCCGCACGCTGCCGCGCAGTTGTTCCCATTCCTCGGCACCCTTGGGCGCGACGTTAGGGTCGCCGTGGGGCAGTTGTGAATTGTCCGGGTCAGTGCGCATCAGCGATACCAAAGGTTATAGGTACAAGAGTCGCGGTTGATTATATGCGGATTGCAGACGGGTAGGAAGAAGAAAGTGCAGTGCGTGCAGTGCCGCGTCACAGAGCCGCGCGCGTGAGCAAGCGGACACGGTCGACGGTGTTACACTGCCCGAACTGGAAAACCAGTGCCGGAATTCATGCTGTGTTGTGACATTAAACATTGTGCCAGCGCCAGCGTGTCCGCTCGCTCACGCGCGCGGCTCTGTGACACCATGATGAATCCGCTTGACAGCCCTCGTCAGCCGGGGGATAGTTATATCGTCGGGCGGGAGGAATAATCGTGCGCACGTGGTTACTGACTATAGCCTTAGGCATTGCGGGAGCTGGCTCCGCCGGAGCCTTTCAGAGCGCTCCGGCTGCTTCCAGCACAGGGGCGACGGCCATCTCCGATCCATCTGCTCCTGGCGCGCTGCTGAATCGCTATTGCGTTACCTGCCACAATGAGCGGCTGCGCACCGCTGAACTTTCCCTCGAAAAACTGGACATCAGCAACAGCGCCAATATTATTGGGGCCACGCCGGAGACACGCGCGCTGCTTGAGAAAGTCGCGCACAAGTTGCGTACCCGCCAGATGCCGCCGGCCAAAGCTCCGCGTCCGGATGAGGCTGCCTACGTTTCGCTCGTCAACTATCTGGAGAGCGAACTCGACCGCGCGGCGGCGACCAATCCCAATCCGGGACGGGCGGCGGTGCATCGGCTGAACCGCGCGGAGTATGTCAACGCCATCCGCGACCTGCTGGCGCTGGAGATTGACGGCGCGGCCCTGCTGCCGCCGGATGACTCGGGCTACGGGTTTGACAATATCGGCGACGTGCTTTCCGTTTCGCCCATGCTGCTCGAGCGGTATCTCTCCGCTGCGGCGCGCATCACGCGGCTGGCCGTGGGCGACCCCACGCTGAAGCCGGGCACGGTGTCGTTTGATCTGCCCCAGTCGCTGCGTCAGGACGAGCGCATGAGCGACGCGATGCCGCTCGGCTCGCGCGGCGGGATGGCCATTCGCCATCATTTTCCGCTTGATGGCGAGTATGTGGTCCAGGTGAAATTGCAGCGCAATCGTGGCGGGTCCATCATTGGCATTGGCCGGCAGAAGCAGATGGAAGTGCGCATCGATGGCGAGCGCGTGAAGCTATTTGAAGTCGGCGGCGCAAGCAAACCCGGAGCAGAAAACGCGCCTCGTTATGGCCTGCCCCCGGCGCCCACTGCGGCCAGCGGCGTTGCGACTGGTGTCACTGCGACTAGTGGCGCTACGGCTGGTGGCGTTACGACTGCCTCTAGGCCTGCGAATGCTCCGAATCCTGAGGAACTCGGGCAGGAGAGTTACGAAAGCACGGCGGACAAGGACCTCGAAGTCCGCTTTGCGGCTCGCGCGGGCACGCGAGAAATCAGCGTGGCATTCCTGAAAGACACGCTGCGGCCCGAGGGCATTCGCGACCGCGCGTACGACCGGGCGTTCTTTGAGGGGCTCGGCAGCGTGACGATTCTTGGCCCATACAACGCGAGCGGTTCGGGCGACACGGCCAGCCGCAAGAATATTTTCGTGTGCCAGCCGGCGAATCAGTCGGAGGAGGACGGCTGCGCGCGCCGCATCCTGGCTTCCTTCGCGCGCCGGGCGTTTCGCCGTCCGATCAGCAACCAGGAAATTCCCGCGCTGCTGATCCCCTATCTCGAAAAAAAGAAACCCAGCGGGTTTGAAGCGGGCATTCGTTTCGCCATCCAACGCATATTGGTCTCGCCGGAATTTCTGTTCCGCGTCGAGCGCGACCCCGCCGGCATCGCCGCCGGCAAGGCTTACTTCATCAGCGATGTGGAGTTGGCGTCGCGGCTGTCCTTCTTCCTGTGGTCGAGCATCCCGGACGAGGAACTGCTTGCGCTTGCCGAGCAGAAGAGACTGCGCGACCACTCGGTATTAATTAGGCAGGTTCGCCGCATGATCGCCGACCCGCGCTCGCAGGCGCTGATCTCCAACTTCATCGGGCAGTGGTTGTATCTGCGCAACATCGCGCGCGTGCTGCCCGACCCCGAGGCCTTTCCCAATTTTGACGACAACCTGCGCCAGGCCATGCAGCGCGAGACGGAGATGTTCTTTGAGAGCATGGTGCGCGAGGATCGCAGCATCCTGAATATTCTCGACGCGGACTACACGTTCCTCAACGAGCGGCTGGCCGAGCATTACGGCATCCCCGGCGTTCATGGCAACGAGTTCCGCCGCGTCGCGTTGAAGGATGAAAATCGCCGGGGCCTGCTCGGCCAGAGCAGCGTGCTGACGGTTACGTCATATGCCAATCGCACTTCGCCGACGCTGCGCGGCAAGTGGTTGTTGGAAAATATTCTCGGCGCGCCGCCGCCACCGCCGCCGCCCGATGTCCCCTCGCTGCCGGAGTCCAAGGGCGAGCGCGTGTTGACCATGCGGGAGCGCATGGAGCAGCATCGCGTCAACCCGGCTTGCGCGACATGCCATGCGACGATGGACCCGCTCGGCTTTGCGCTGGAAAACTTTGACGGGCTGGGCCGCTGGCGCGATACCAGCGCGACGCCCACCAATCCCCTCGGGACCGTGATCGACGCCTCCGGCGTCCTCCCCGATGGCTCCAAGTTCGACGGACCGGCCGGGTTGCGCGAAGTAATTCTCTCGCGCAAAGAGCAGTTCATTCACGCCTTCAGCGAGCGTTTGCTAACCTACGCGCTGGGGCGCGGCGTGGAATCGTACGACCAGGCGGTCATTCGCCAACTCGCGCGCAATGCGAAAACCAACGATTATCGCTGGTCCGCATTGATCACCGACATCGTGTATAGCATGCCGTTTCAGATGCGGCGGGCGAAATGATCTGGTAGTCACGGTGAGTGATTTCCTCACCGTAGGCTTTTGACTTTGATTTGGCTTTTGATTTGGATTGTGGATCGCCGGGAGAAAACCCCACGGTGAGAAAATCACTCACCGTGGCTACCAAGGCAAGGAGTACATATGGCCATGATGATCTTCAAAAAGTCGATTCCCCGGCGCGCATTTCTGCGCGGCCTCGGCGCGACACTGGCGCTGCCTCTGCTCGACTCGATGACGCCGGCGTTCGGTGCCGGGCCGGCACGCCCCACGCGGCTGGCCATCTTCGCCACGCCTAACGGCATGATGATGGATCAGTGGACACCGAAGACCGATGGCGCCGCCTTCGAGATGACTCCCGTGCTGGAACCGCTCGCGGCGCATCGCAAGCGCATGGTGGTGATCTCCGGCCTCGCGCAGAACGAGGCGCGCAAATTTCCCGGCGAGGGCGGCGGCGAGCACCCTCGAGCCTGCACCGTGTTTCTCACCGGCGTGCATCCGAAGATGACTTCCGGCGCGGACCTGCGCGCGGGCACATCATTCGACCAGATCGCGGCGAAGGAGCTGAGTAAGCAAACGCAACTCGCGTCGCTGGAGATTGGCCTGGAGTCGGCGGACATTCTCGGGTCGTGCGAATCTTCTTACAGTTGCGCTTACTACAATACTTTGTCATGGTCGAATCCCACCACGCCGCTGCCGATGGAGCATCGCCCGCGCGCGGTCTTCGAGCGGCTGTTTGGCGACTCCGATTCCACCGACCCTGAGGAGCGGCTCGCGCGCATCCGCGAGAATCGCAGCATCCTTGATTTGGTAACCCAGGATGTCTCGCGCCTGATGCGCGACACCGGAGCCGGCGACCGCGCCAAGCTCGATCAATATCTTGATTCGGTGCGCGACGTGGAGCGGCGGATTCAATTGGCGGAGAAGCAGTCAGGCAACGAGATGCCGCGCATGGACCGCCCCGTGGGCATTCCAGACAACTTTCCCGCCTACTGCCGTCTCATGTTTGATCTGGAAGCGCTGGCCTTCCAGACCGATCTGACGCGTGTCTGCACCTTCATGGTGGGACACGAAATGAGCAACCGTGCATACCCCGAGTTGAACATCGGCGACGCGCATCATCCGCTGACGCATCATCAGGGCGATCAGGCAAAAATCGCCAAGGTCATCCAGGTGAACATCCACCACGCGCGGCAATTCGCGTACCTGCTCGACCGACTACAGGCCATCCCCGACGGCGATGGGTCGCTGCTCGATCACACGCTGCTGATGTACTCGAGTCCCTTGAGCGACGGCAACATGCACGTTACGAAAAATCTGCCCATCGCGATTTTCGGCGGCGGCATCGGACCGTTCCGCGGCGGACAGCACTTGCGCTTCCCCATCGACACGCCCATGACCAATCTGTATCTGACGATGCTCGATACCCTCGGCGTGCCCATTGACCGGCTGGGCGACAGCACCGGCAAACTCGAACTGCTATCGGTGTAGACCATGCGAACTTTAACATTGATCCTCGCGTTCCTGATGGCCGCGCATATGGGCGTTGCGGCGCCCAACGATTTGCGTCTGGCCGAAGCCGCCGAACGCGGCGATGCGGCGGCGGTCCGTGCGTTGCTGGCCGAACGCGCGGAGGTAAACGCGGCACAACTGGACGGCTCCACCGCGCTGCACTGGGCGGCTCATCACGGTGATCTCGAAACCGTTCAGGCGCTGATTGCGGCTGGAGCGAATGTGAATGCGGCCAATGAACTTGGGGCCACGCCGCTGTGGCTGGCCAGTTCGCTGGGAGTCCGCGCAGTGGTGGAAACGCTGTTGCGCGCGGGCGCGACGGCCAACACGGCATTGCTCTCCGGCGAGACGGCGCTGATGAGTGCGGTCGATCGCGGCAGCGCGGAGGTGGTGAAGGCTTTGCTGGATGGCGGCGCGAACCCCAACGCGAGCGAGGCCAAGGGCGGACAGACCGCATTGATGTGGGCGGTGTCGGAGAATCACGAGCAGATTGCGCGCTTGTTGCTGGCCTATCGCGCCAACCCCAATGCGCGCACCAAGGCTGGATTTACGCCGCTGCTGTTCGCGGCACAGCAAGGCGCGACGGATTCGGCGAAACTGCTTCTGGAGGCGGGCGCGGACATCAACGCGGCTTCACAGAAGGAGGGTCTCACGCCTCTCTCACTCTCCATCGCCAGCGGCCACGGCGAGTTCCCCGCCCTGCTCATCGAGCGCGGCGCAAACACCAATCTGGCCGACGCGCGCGGATACACGGCGCTGCATTACGCGGCATCCGAGCGTAGTGGCGAGCGTAGTGGCGAAGTGGATTTGCTGAAAGCACTGATCGCGCGCGGCGCAAACCTAAATGCGCGCATCACCAAGGATCCGCCGCGCGCCAATGAAGGTGGCTACGCCCTGCCTGGCGCGACGCCGCTGTTCATGGCCGCGCGCATCGCCAACCTTCCTGCGGTCCGCGCATTGCTTGATGCCGGAGCGGACCCGTTGCTGGGGACGAATACGAAGACGACTCCATTCGCGGTGGCCGCCGGCGTGGGATATCCGCAGGATCGCGATTGGTATGAGAGTGAGAAGAAGGATTTCCTGGAGATTGTGAAGCTGCTGGCCGACCGCGGAGCTGACATCAACGCCGCCGGGGAGAACGGTTGGACACCCCTGCACGGCGCGGCCTACAAGGGCCTTGACGACATCGCGCGGTTCCTGCTCGCGAAGGGTGCGAACATCGAGGCGGTGGATGCTTTCGGGCAGACTCCGCTGGTGGTTGCCGGCGCGCTGCAGACGGTGGAGATCGGCGACCACTTTTATCAAAGCCCCCGCACCGAACGCAGACATACTTTCGACCTGCTGCTCTCACTCGGCGCAAAACCGCTGGAGCAGTCGGGAGTGCATCTGGTCGAGACCGCCACCTTCGCGGAGTAATTTCCCTCGCTAGCAGTGCCG
>CAMBEY010000169.1 GCA_945865705.1 Candidatus Sulfopaludibacter sp. SbA3 | reverse complement strand
GTGGATTCCTCCGGCGGTTACGGGGGATACCATACCCGCGGCATCGCCTACCAGTAAGACTCCACTCGCGGATAGCGGACTCACCAAACCGCCGCAGGGAATTTGCCCGGCGCGCACCGAGACAGGCTTGCGGTCGCGGAAGTCAAATACGGGCGCGATTGTTTTGAGATACTGCTCCATGGCTTCGACCAGAGTTCCGCGATAATTGTTCATGCGGAGGGCCAAGCCTACCTGCACGACGCCGACTCCAGCGACAACCCAACCGATATAGCCCGGCGCGATCTGTCGGTTGATGAAGCAATGAAGCATCTCGGTGTCCGGCAGACCGGTCGTGTCGTACTCGTATTCGAGTCCGTGCAGGAACTCACTGCTCCTGCCCAGGCCAAATTCGCGGGCTACGATTGATCGAGGACCATCGGCGCCGATCAGGTAGCGCGTAGTTCCGACATGAGGCAAGCTGAAGATTTCGGCGATGCGCTCCGCCCCGTCGAAAGCCTTGCGATAGGCGATTCGCGCGCCCGCATCTTCTGCGCGCCGGGCGAGCCAGCGCAGCACGGCCGGGGTATCGGTAGCCAGAAAATAGTAGCCCGGTGAAGATAAGTCGATGTGCCGCAGATTCGGTGCGTAGAGCCGAACTCCGTTGATTCGTCGGACCATCTCGGTGGGCAGACCGGCAAGCATCGGAGAGTTTTCGGCCGCTTCCTTGACGATGATTCCCGTGGTGTGCAATTTTTCGCCAACATCTGCCTTGCGCTCCAACACAGTAACGCGATGTCCGGCGGCGGCCAGTACAGTAGCGCAAGCCAACCCAGCGAAACTGGCTCCAACGACAATGCAATCATGGTCGGTGGATCGGAGCGCGGGGCCGTGAGGTGCGCTCGTGGAGAGGGATGCTTCGTTGGAAGGACTGTAAATCGCCAATGGAGTGAACTCCTGCAATCCGACGCGTGGTGGCGGCAAGTAAGGAACAATAGTATTGTAATGGTGCGGACGATTGTTGCGAGAAAGGATTGCAATCAATCCGCGGTGAGCGGATCATTTTGTTTTATGATTTTTGTTGGAGAACCGATTGAATCGTACGAAGGAGGATCACATGAAGTTTGGAGCAAGGAATAATCTGAAGGGTACAGTTACATCCGTAAAGAAGGGCGACATCATGTCGCTGGTGAAGTTCAAGGTGTCGAAACCGGGCGAGTTGGCTTCCGTACTGACCACGGAGTCGGTGGAAGAGTTGAAGCTCAAGAAGGGCGACGAAGTGTTGCTGGTGATCAAAGCCATCCATGTATTGCCCGTAAAGGAATGACCCGCTACTGCGGTTAATGTGGAGGATTTTGTGAACCAATTCATTAGAAACATCGGTGGCAACTGTCGTCGGGCCGTATTGTTTTCTATGACCATGCCTTTTTTGATGATGGTTGTGCTTACGCTAGCGCCACAGTCAGCCGGCGCGGAGAACATTCTGCTTCAGGGCGGAACGCTGATTGACGGGACGGGCAAGCCTCCCCAGGTGAATGCGAATATCTTGATCGAAGGCAACGTCATCAGCAAGGTGTGGACGGGTGATGCGGGAGCCGTGCCGCTCCTACCCCCTGGCACCATTGCCATCGATATTCGCGGGAAGTTCGTCATCCCCGGGCTGATTGATTCCCACGTCCATTACCGGCCTTATATGGGCGAGCTGTTCCTCGCCTATGGGGTTACGACGGTCAATGATCTGGGAGACCCGCTCTATTGGTTGGAGGCAACCAAGCGTGGCCTGAACAGCGGGAAGATTCGCGGCCCGCGCTTTTACTTCTGCGGAGACATCGGCGGCACTGATGGGTCGACGGCGGAAGAGAATCTGCCGACCATTGAGAAGCGAGTTCTTGTAACAATGAAGAGCCCCGCCGATGCAAAGCAGGCTGTCGCGCAGGTGAAGCAGTCGGCCGATTGTATCAAGCTGCGCGAGGACACCAGGGGCGAATACTTCACGGCGCTAGGCCGCGAGGCCGATGCCCAGGGCATTTCGATTATCGCGCACTCACTGGACGCTCGTGACTCCATCCGGTGGGGGATCGACGGCATCGAACATATGGTGGGTATTGGCTTTGCCACCATGACCAGCCCGGAAGGCAGGAAGATATTTGAAGGCAAGCATATCGAGGCCGGGCATAAGAACAGCACGCTCTATCAGTGGATGGACCCATCCGCATTTGATCCACTCATTGCCGATCTTTTGAAGAATAACGTGTACATCAACCCGACGCTACACTTCGAGTGGAAGGGGATCAATCCCCGTACGCGTGAACACGAATTGGAAGACACTCGCTTGTTGAACAATCCCCAGTTGCAGTATGTTCCCCTGGATGAGCGGCTAGTTACGCTAGGGCAATATCATTGGGCGGATGAAAAATCGTCTACTGAGAAGGAGCAGTACGGCAAAGGGTATCGGCGCGTGCAGGAATTCCTAAGCCGTTTTGTGAAAGCCGGCGGGAAGATTTATTCCGGCACCGATAGCGCCGCCGCGACTACACCGGGCCTGAGTATCCATCAAGAGATGGAACTGCTGGTGGACGCGGGGCTCACGCCGATGCAAGCGCTACTGAGTTCCACCAAATGGAGTGCCGAGATTTTGCGCCTGCAGAATCAGCTCGGAACCATCGAGGACGGAAAACTGGCCGACTTGGTTATCCTCGATGCCAACCCGCTTCAGGACATCCGCAACACAAAACGCATTAACAAGGTCATTCAAAATGGCGCGATCGCCGACATCACATTTCATTCCGACTACCAGTTTCCTTTCCCGCGCTATGGAGGCGAGACCAAGCACCTGTATAATCCGTCGCCTCAGATGCGCGATGCCCATCCTCCGGTAACAGTGGAGGGGCAGGAAGTTATAATCAAAATTACTGGCCGAGGGTTCGTACCCAGTTCTGTGGTTACCTTTGCCGGTGCGCCAATAGCCACGAAGTTTGTTAGCGCCACGGAGTTGCAAATTACGTTAAGCCCTCTGCACACCGCGCGAGCGGGAACCTACTCGCTTATCGTTAGCTCGCCGAAGCCAGGCGGAGGCGAAACTGTTCCTGTGCCCTTTATTGTCAATTTCCGTTAGTCTGAATGCGACTTCCCAAAATGAAAAAAGGACCCGCCTCACGACGGGTCCTTCCGATTATTTTGCGCTGCCAAAAGCTAGAACAGCAGTTTCAGGGATAGTTGAATCTGCCGCGACGTGGTGCGTGTTGCATTAATGCGCCCCGCGGTGGCCAGGGCAGACTCACCGCCTGCAAGCAGGTTGGCCCCGTTGCCCACCGCTGCCGTGCTGCCGGCAAAGAGCGTTACGGCTGGCAGATCAAACGTGGTGCGGTTTAGGATATTGAACACCTCCGTGCGGAACTCCAGTTTGCCCGACTCGCCGAGCAAACCCAGCGCGGTGTCCTTTACCAGCGAGAAATCCAGGTTGTTGGTTCCTGGCCCGCGCAGGATGCCCTTGCCAGCGTTGCCCAGAAATCCGGCGGCCTGTACCGCGAAGGCACAGGGGTCAAAGTAAAGGTCCGGGGTGCCTAGCTGCTGTCCCGCAGCAACACCTGTGCAGCCTGCGGTAGTTCCTTTGGTAATGTTCTCATTGTTGCGCCCGGGGAGAATATCAGGCCGATCGCTCGGTCCACCAAAGGCATTGTTGTTGTTGGAGCGCGAGCGGTTGGAAGTCAGGTCCGGCGTCAGCGCGAAGCCTGACTGCACGCTCCAGATGCCGCTGGTCCACCATCCATTTAGCAGCTTGCCTTTCCATCCGCTGGCGAGCTCTGGAATCCGATAGATAGCATTGAATCGCCAGTTACCGCGAATGTCAAAGCCCGCAGGGCCTTTATCCACACGGCGATCGGTGGGGTCGGAAGGATAATCGCTGGTGTCACCAACGATTACCTGCTGCCCTTCATCGAGCGCCTTCGACCAGGTAAAGGAACTCTGGAATTGCAGTCCTTGGCTGAGCCGTTTCTGCAGCGAGAACTGCAAGGAGTTGTACCAGGAGCTGGTGCCCGCGGTTACCAGCTCGATGTTGGTCCAGTTGGGATTGGTTCGGGGATCAACGCCGATGCCCAGCCAACACTTCGGTCCGTTGAGAACATACGCCGTGCCCGCCGGACGCGCGACGCAAGCCCCGGCTTGTGGAACGCCAAGCGGGACCGTCGGGTTGCCTTCCTTGGCTTGCAGGATGTTGATGGCGCGCGAGCCGGCGTAGGCGGCAGTTACTCCCATGCCGAAAGGCAGTTGACGCTCCACGGTGAGATTGTAGGAGAGCAGATGCGGCTGCTGCATGTGGTAGTCCTGAAGGCGTGGGCTGCGGCCCACGGCACCGGCCGGGTAGGTCAGGGGCAGCGTGAGCGGCTGCGTAACACTCACCGTGCTCTGGCTGGAGAACGGTGGGGTGGCCACGGTCGAGATCTTCAGTCCCGCCATGAACCCGCCGGCGACATCGTAGAGCAAGCCGAAGCCGCCGCGCACCGCCGTCTTGCCGTCGCCGCGCACGTCCCAGGCAAAGCCGAAGCGCGGGCTGAAATTCTTAAACGACGGGTTAATAAACACTGCGCCGACGGTAGTGTCCTGGTCGGAGACTAAATCGCGCAGCGCTGCACCCTGATTGAATCGCTCGACAAAATCAGAGTGGAACTCGTACCGCAATCCCAGGTTCAAGGTTAGCCTGGAAGTCGCGCGCCAGTCATCCTGCGCGTAGAAGCCGTAGGTGGTGTAACGGTAGGTGCGGTCCACAATCGAACCGGGCGTCACGGCAAGTACGTTGTTGGTATTACCTAGCAGGAAGGCTTGCAGATTGGCGAAGCGGATCGTGGCGCGCACGTTGGTTCCGGTTTTAAGCCAGGGCTGAAAGCGGTTGATCAACGTGCCAAACTTGAATGAGTGCGCGCCACGCGCGTAATACAAGTCATCGCTCCAGGTGAACACATTCTGGATGGTGGTGCTGGCGTCCGTGCCGTTGCCGATGGGGGATATCCCGGAGCCGGGATTGATCGATCCCAACCCTTGTCCGGGGACAAAGGCGTACTGCGCTCCCTCCGAAGTCGGATTCTCCGACGCCAGCTTCGTCCGGCTGTACGAGTAGCGGAAGGTGTTCAGCACAGCAGGCGAGAAGATGTGCGTTTCGGAGATGGTGCCAAACTGAGAGCGGCTCGGCCGGGTACTCGCAAAGCCATCCAACCCAGGCGCCAGCAGGCGCTCGGCGCTGTCCGCCGTATAGCGGACAAACAAGCTGTCGTCGGAGGAAAAATTCTGGTCCACGCGCGCCTGGCCGTAGTGCTCGTCGCTCGGCTGATTAAACGGGAAGGTGACCTGATCATTCGGCAGGTTGGACACAGGATAGAGATCCAACAACGGACGAATGACGGATGGGATAACGGGCACGGGAAATGAAGGCGTCAGCGTGCATACCGAACCCTGCGTGCGGCAGGACTGCGGAATAGTGGTGAAAGTCAGCGTCTGGCCGGTGCGCTCGCGCAGGCTTTCATACACGGCGTGGAAAAAAGTCTTATCGCTCTTAATTGGTCCGCCGACTGAGCCGCCGAACTGGTTGCGGGTAAACGCGGGCAAGCGGCGCGGGGTGCGGGCCGTCACCTTATCAAAAAAGTTGCGGGCATCCAGCGCGCTATTGCGAAGATAATCAAATAACGATCCGTGAAAATCATTGGTGCCGCTCTTGCTGACCAGCACCAGTTGGCTGCCCATGCGCATCCCGTATTCGGCGCTAGCGGCGTTGGAGACCACGCGAAACTCGCGGATGCCCTCCACGCCGAGAGTGGCGTTGGTGCTGGAGGCCGAGCTGGTGTCGTTGCTGGACTGCATGATGGCTCCGTCCAGCATAAAGTTATTCGAGCGCGGCGGCGCTCCATTGCTGCTGAAGAACTGCCCGGCCATCACCGGGCCGCCGCCCGTGCGGCGTTCCGGCTGAATGCCGGGTTGCAGGAAGGCAAGGTCCACATAGTTGCGACCATTCAGAGGTAGCTCGGCAACCTTCTTTTCATCCACCAGTCCGCCGAGCGAGCCACTGGTGGTGTTGACCAGAGGCGCTTCGGCGGTGACTTCCACCGTCTGCTCAATGGCGCCTACTTGCAGCGCCACATTAATCACAGCCTCCTGGCTCACAGCCAGCGTCAAGCCACTGCGGACTTCGGACTGGAAGCCAGCGCTCTCGATACGCAGCTCGTAGCTGCCCACCGGCAATGCGGAGAATCGATAGGCGCCATCTGCGCCGGAAACACTGGTGCGTGTTTGTCCTGTCTCCGTGTTGCGGACGCTGAGATTAGCGCCGGGGATCACTGCGCCGCTGGTATCTTTTACAGTTCCCAGAATGGTTGCTATCGGGAGCTGGCTTGTGGCCGTGCTGGTCGCCAGCATCAATACAACAAGGACGTATGCCCAGTGTCTGCTATTCATGGTGCTTTGATTCCCCGTCATTTGTGTTTCTCCTTTGTCCAATCCGGATCGCTAAACGAGCCGTAAGGCCCCCGGTGTTCCTTGCA
>CAMBEY010000168.1 GCA_945865705.1 Candidatus Sulfopaludibacter sp. SbA3 | reverse complement strand
ACGGAGGAGTACGTTCCCAGTCTGGCAACGCACTGGAAAGTTTCTCCTGACAAGATGACTTATTGGTTTCGCATCAACCCCAATGCGCGATTCTCAGATGGTACTCCAGTCAGCAGCGAAGACGTGGTCAGCACCTTTGATTTCATGATGGATCCTACGCTGCAGGAGCCGTCCAATCAGATGACGTTCGGCAAGATGGAGCGCCCCGTAGCGGAGAGCAAATATATTATTCGCTTGAAAACCAAGGAACTGAACTGGCGCAATTTTCTATACTTTTCCGCATCAATGGCGATTCTTCCCGCGCACGTTCTGAAAACCATTAATGGAGAGAAGTACATCAAGGACTTCAACTACAACATGCTTCCCGGCACAGGGCCATACATCGTGACGGAGAGCGATATAGTTAAGGGCAAATCCATCACCGTGCGTCGGCGCAAGGATTATTGGGCGGAGAAGTCGCGCGCCAATGTGGGCCTTTACAATTTTGATTCGATCCGCACGGTCATCGTTCGCGATGTCAATCTGGCATTCGAGATGTTTAAAAAGGGGGAGATCGATACGTTCAGTTTCCTGACCTCCCGGCAGTGGGTGCAGGATTTGAATTTTGACAACATTCAGCGTGGACTGATTCAGAAGAGAAGAGTATTCAACAGCGCGCCCCGCGGCATGGGCGGCTTTGCCTACAATACACGGCAGGCCCCCTTCAATGACATTCGTGTGCGCAAGGCGTTGACGCTGTTGCTCAACCGGAAACAGATCATCGATAAGATTATGTTCAATCAAGTCGAGCCGATGTATTCGCAGTTTTCCGGCTCCCAATATGAAGACCCCAATAACCCCAGGAACGATTTCGATCCGCAAGCGGCGTTAAAACTATTGGCGGAGGCGGGTTGGGACAAGCGGGACAATCAGGGACGGCTGGTGAAGAATGGGGTCCCGTTGCAGATTGAGCTAATCTATCACTCTCAGACCCTGGAGCCGCAGTTTACTGTCTATCAGGAGGATTTGCGGAAAGTTGGCATAAGTCTTAACCTGCGTCTGGTTACCTTTGAAACTAAAGTTCAGTTGATGCAATCGAGAAAGTTCACGATGGTTGAAGTCGCCTACGGCGGCCTGCAGTTCCCTAATCCGGAGACTAGCTGGCACTCCAGCCTCGCAGACAAGGACAACAACAACAACATCACCGGCTTTAAGAATGCCCGCGTGGATGAAATCTGCGCCGCCTATGACAAGATGTTTGACATCGGTGAGCGCGTGCGCGCGATTCGCGAAGTCGACAACATCATGACCAATTCCTACCATTACACCTTGTTCTGGACTGCGGGCTATTCCCGCGTTATTTATTGGAACAAGTTCGGCTTCCCGGTTGGATACTTCCCGAGGACCGGCGGAATCCCAACCGCATATTGGTGGTACGAACCCGATCGCGAGGCCAAGTTAAACGCGGCGCTCAAGGACCCATCCATCAAACTGGAAGTCGGCGAGACGGACGACAAATATTGGATTGAGTTCGCCAAAAAAGAAGAAGCCGCAACTGGCGCGCGTCGAGTGCAATGACCGCTTACTTCATTCGCCGTTTCCTGCTGATCATCCCCACCTTCATCGGCATCACGCTGGCCGTGTTTGTAGTCATGCATCTGGTGCCCGGCGGGCCTGTCGAACGCCGCATCATGCAGTACAAGATGGCGCTGGCGGAGGGTGGCGGTGGCGGCCGAGCAGAACTGTCCGATGAAGGGCTTCCTCCCGGCGCGATTGAGGAGATGAACCGGTTCTATGGGTTTGATAAACCTATTTACGTTCGCTATGGACAATGGCTTTGGAATGTAGTGCGATTCGATCTGGGCCGCTCATACATCTACCAGGAGTCCGTTTGGGATGTCATCAAGTCGCGCTTTCCAGTCTCCATTTTTCTCGGACTTACCGGATTTTTCCTGGGCTACTTAATCAGCGTGCCGCTCGGCGTGTACAAGGCCATTCATCATGGCTCGAAGTTTGATTTTCTCTCTAGCTCGCTGGTATTTCTTGGCTACTCGATTCCCGGCTGGGCGCTGGGCACGGCGCTGTTGGTAGTCTTTGGCGGCGGAACTTTTTGGGATGTGTTTCCGCTTGGTGGCTTCCGCCCGGACAACTGGGAGTACTTGAACATCTTCCAGAAAATCTATCAGCAGCTCTACTACATGTTCCTTCCGGTGCTGTGCTACATGATCGGCTCGTTCGCCACGCTGACCATTCTGACGAAGAATTCGCTGCTCGAAACGCTCGGGCAGGATTACGTCCGCACCGCGTTCGCCAAGGGTCTCGACGAGCGCCGCGTCATCTTCGTCCATGCGCTGCGCAACTCGATGATCCCCATCGCCACGGGGCTGGGGCACGTCATCAGCATTATTCTGGCGGGGTCGTTCCTCATCGAGAAAGTCTTCAACATTGACGGCATGGGCTATCTCGGCTACACCTCCATCCTGCAGCGCGACTATCCCGTGGCGCTGGGCATTCTGGTCATCTCCAGCCTGCTGCTGCTGGTGGGCAACATCCTTTCCGACATGATTTATGTCATCGTCGATCCGCGAATCCGTTTCCAGTAGAGGCGCTCACTTCCGAATGTCCACGGACAATCCAACCGCGAATCGTTCAGCAGCGCAACCGATGCCCGCGCCGCTTCCCGTCGGCGAGCCGACGCCGAAGCCGAAGCCGTCGCTCTCCGTCTTGCAGCGGCGCTGGCGCAAATTCAAGACCATCAAGCGCGGATACTACTCCTTCGTCATCATGCTGACGGCCTACGCGATCTCCTTCTTTCTGCCCGTGCTGATCAACAGTAAAGCGCTCGTCGTGCGCTACAACGGTGAGTTCTACGTGCCATTGTTCCGGTATTACCCGGCCAGCACGTTTGGGATGGATGCGTATGGCGAGCCTGACTACCGCGCGCTGGCGCAACAACTCCGCGAACAGAACGCGGGCAACTGGGCGCTGCTGCCGCCCTATCCTTATAGCCCGGTCGAGTCGCTGCTCGACCTGCCCGGCACGCCGCCGCACGCGCCGTCGGCGGAACATTTCTTCGGCACCGATGATCGCGGACGCGACATCTTCGCGCGACTGGCCTACGGCTTCAACGTCTCCATGAGCTTCGCCATCATCGTGCTGCTCATCAGCTACGTCATCGGCATATGGGTGGGCGCGCTGATCGGCTACTTCGGCGGCAAGCTCGACATGCTGGGGCTGCGCCTGATCGAGATATGGTCGTCGCTGCCGTTTCTCTACACCATCATCATTGTGAGTTCCATCGTCGTGCCCATCTATATGCCGGGGCGCAACCTGCTGCTGCAACCGTCGTTCTGGATGCTGGTCGCCATCCTCACGCTGTTTGACTGGATGGGCATCACCTACTACATTCGCGGCGAGTACTATCGCGAGAAGTCCAAGGACTACGTCGGCGCGGCGATTGCAATGGGAGCCAGCGACTGGAAGATCATGTTCCAGCACATCCTGCCCAACTCGCTGACGCCGGTCATCTCCTTCGCGCCGTTCTTCATCGTCGGCAATATCGGCGCGCTGGTCTCGCTCGACTTCCTCGGCTTCGGCCTGCCCGCGCCTACGCCGAGCTGGGGCGAACTAATCGGACAAGGGATGGAGAACCTGACGAAGTGGTGGCTGGTCGCCTACCCGCTCGGCGCGATGTTCCTGACGCTGCTGCTGATCGTCTTCATCGGCGAGGCCATACGCGAAGCCTTCGATCCCAAATCATTCTCGAGGTTGCGATGATGAGCACGCAACCCCGGAAAACATTGCTCGAAGTGCGTGGCCTGCGCACTTACTTCGACACCGAAGCGGGCGTCGCCAAGGCCGTTGATGACGTGAGCTTCGACCTTTACGAAGGCGAGGTGCTGGGCGTGGTGGGCGAGTCCGGCTCGGGCAAAAGCGTAACCGCGCTGAGCATCCTGCGCCTCATCCCCAGCCCGCCGGGACGCATCGTGGAAGGCTCCATCCGCTTTCAAGGCCGCGAGCTGCTGCAAACCTCCATCGACGAGATTCGCTCGATCCGCGGCAAAGAGATCGCCATGATTTTTCAGGAGCCGATGACTTCCCTGAACCCGGTCTTCTCGATCGGCATGCAACTCACCGAAGCCGTGCTGGCGCATGAGAACATCACGCGCAAGCAGGCCGAGGCGCGCGCCATCGAGATGCTGGAGCGCGTCGGCATCGCCGACCCCGCGCGCCGCCTGAACGACTTCCCGCACCAGTTTTCCGGCGGCATGCGCCAGCGCGTGATGATCGCCATGGCCCTGCTCGGCACCCCTTCGTTATTGATCGCCGATGAACCCACCACCGCGCTAGACGTGACCATTCAGGCGCAGATTCTGGAACTCATGCTGAAGCTGAAAGACGAGCAGGCGGGCGCCGCGATTCTGCTCATCACGCATAATCTCGCCGTGGTCGCCGAGACCTGCGACCGCGTGATGGTGATGTACGGCGGAAAAATTCAGGAGGTCGCGCCGGTCCGCGATCTGTTCAATAATCCGCTGCATCCCTACACGCGCGGCCTGCTCGCTTCCCTGCCCGAACACGACGCGGGACATGACCCCGATCAGGAGAAGACGCGGCGCGAGCGCCTGCGTACCATCCCCGGAAACGTCCCGAGCATCATGGAACTGCCCGTCGGCTGCAAGTTCAACACGCGCTGCACGGAGCGCATCGAGCGCTGCTTCGCCGAGGAGCCGGAGTTGATCGAGATCACGCCGGGCCGCAGCGCGCGCTGCCACTTGGTGACAAAATGACAATCACCAACAACAACTCGAACGGCCAAGCTGGAAACATTCTTGAGGTCGAGAACCTGCGCGTCAGCTACCCCATCACGGGCGGAGTCTTCGCGCGCAAGATTGCCGAAGTGCGCGCCGTAGATGACGTAAGTTTCGTGCTGCAGCAAGGCGAGACGCTGGGGCTGGTCGGCGAATCCGGCTGCGGGAAAAGCACCGTCGGCCGCGCCATCGTGAACATTCTGCGCGCCATGGTTTACGGCGTGGAAATCTCCGGCCGCATCCTCTATCATCCGCCCCAGGAGTCCCCGACGACATCAACACAAGCCAATAACCATGCTGGTCCCGTTGATCTCGCTTCACTCTCGCGCGCGGCCATGCGCCCCTATCGTCCCGATCTGCAAATGATTTTCCAGGACCCCTACTCGTCGCTGAATCCGCGCATGACCGTGGGACAAATTGTGGAGGAGCCGCTGACCATCCACGCGCGGCTGACCAAGCAGGAGCGGGTGGACCGCGTGGGCTGGCTGCTCGAAAAAGTGGGGCTGACGCGCGAGCAATCCTCGCGTTACCCGCATGAGTTCAGCGGCGGGCAGCGCCAGCGCATCGGCATCGCGCGCGCGCTGGCCACCAACCCGCGCATCGTCATCGCCGACGAGCCGGTCAGCGCGCTGGACGTCTCCATCCAGGCGCAGGTCATCAACCTGATGCAGGACCTCCAAGACGAGTTCGGACTCTCCTACCTGTTCATCGCGCACGACCTGTCGCTGGTCCGGCACATCTCTGACCGCATCGCCGTGATGTACCTCGGCCACATCGTGGAAGTAGGCTCGGCGGCCAATGTTTACAAGGCTCCCATGCACCCCTACTCGCGCGCGCTGCTGAGCGCTGTGCCGCGCCCGGACCCGGACGCGCGGCGCGCCGACCGCATTCGACTGAGCGGTGAGGTGCCCAATCCCATCAACAAGCCGAGCGGCTGCGCGTTCCGCACGCGCTGCCCCATCGCCAAACCAAGCTGCGCCGACGCGGTGCCACCGCTCGAACTCAAGGGCGACCGCTGGGTCGCCTGCCCTCACGTCTAAAAAATTGTGTAGAGAAATTCCGAGGCCGCACACGTCTGTTTTTGGCATTATTTCCGGTTGACCAAATTGACGGAATCATCGGCAGAGACCAAAGTGCACACTTTCACGGAATAATCCAACCTGACCAGATATCCGGCCCGAGGGCGGGAGGAAAACTGCGCGGCGCGGCGCCCTTTCTGGCAAAATTGACCGCAGCCGCGGACGCGCCCAAATTTCCCAGATAATTTCCTTGTAATGGGAGGATCGCACGTGAACCAACACAAAGAGTCCCGCCGAATTTCAATGCCTGTTGTTCTGCCTGGTGTCCAGTCTGGTGTCAGGCCTGTTGTTCTGCCAATTGTCGCCCTCGCCATTGCATTCCTGCTGCCGCGCCTCTGCATGGCGCAGAATTCTCCGCTCACGCCGGGTCAGCAATTGCTAAGGACCTACGCCGGCAGCGACGACACCGATGCGTTTCTGAACGAGCCCAAGGTGCGTGATGGATTGAAAGCGCTACTGGGCGACGAGCTGTCCCACTTGCTGGACAATCTAAACGTGAAAGGATCGGTCGATCTCATCGGCGGGCAACTTTCCCTCGACGGCAACGCCCCCCACATGGGGACCGAAGAGGAAGCCGTCCTGTGCGTCTCCACTTACAACCTCGAGGTCAGCGCAGCCATCCTGTCGGGCGGCATCATCACAGCC